>JABDPU010000111.1 GCA_013042625.1 Flavobacteriaceae bacterium
AGGGAAATTGAAGTAGACAATGTGGTATGGAATGTGCGCATGTTCAATAATTTTAAAGTCAATAAGAAATTGTCGTTCTCCCTATTCGCCATGTACAGAGGCAGAAATGAAGGTGTTCAGTTCACCATGAAACCGATGTTCATGACCAATATCGGTATGCGATATAGCTTCCTTGACAGCAAGGCAACCTTTAGCCTGAACTTCAACGATGTATTCAATACGATGCAATTCAGATTTGAAGGTGACAGGCCGTTCAGGCAAGACGGTGAATTCAACTGGGAAAGCCGTACCGTGTTTGCCGGATTGTCATATAGATTCGGTTCAGGAAAATACAGAGCCAAATCCAGGAAGCGCCGTGATAAGAACGAACTGGAGGGCGGAGGAATCCTGGGAGGATAAAAAAATAACACCCAATATTAATAACCTACATAAATAGTTGATGGTTAGTGTTAATGTTTGGTTATTAATGAAAGCCCGGAGAGTCACTGCTCCGGGCTTTTACATTTATTAATGTTAAAATTGGTTAAAAGTGAATGCCTTATGAAATAATATAGACCTTTTTACGTCTTACTATATACAAAGCATTTTTAGTAAATGTTAATGTTGGTTAATAGCGAAAAAAACCGAAACGATCTTCTCAAGTTTCGGTTTTTTTCATTTGATTTTTTTTGAAGGTTACCAACGCATAACCACACTACCCCAGGTAAATCCGCTTCCAAAGGCAGCAAGTATGACAATGTCACCCTCTTTGATTTTACCCTTTTCCCATACTTCTGTCAGAGCAATGGGAATTGAAGCTGCAGTGGTGTTTCCGTAGTTCATAATATTATTATAAACCTGGTCATCTGAAAGCCTGAATTTCCTCTGAATGAATTGTGCTATCCTGAGGTTGGCCTGGTGCGGAATGAGCATGTCGATATCTTCTTTCTCCAATCCATTGGCCTGTAATCCTTCGATGATAGCCTCACTAAATCTAACCACCGCATGTTTGAAGACAAACTGTCCGTTCATATGTGGATAATAAGACACATCATCCGGGTCGTTTTCTTCCATTATCGCATCAACCCAGCGTCCGGTACTCGGACCTAACAGGGACAACTCACCAGCATGTTTTCCTTCGGAATGTAAATGAGACGACAAGATTCCTCGATTTTCATCATCACTTCTCGAAACCACAGCAGCGCCTGCGCCATCGCCAAAGATGACCGTGACATGTCGTCCGCGGGTGGAACGTTCAAGACCTCCGGAATGATTCTCACTACCGATTACAAGGACATTTTTGTACATGCCCGACTTAACGAATTGGTCGGCCACGCTCATGGCATAAACAAAGCCGGAGCACTGATTCCGAACATCCAGGGCGCCGATTGTTGGCATATCCAGATAGTCCTGAACCCGGACTCCTCCACCGGGAAAATACATATCAGGGCTGAGGGTTGCGAAAACTATAAAGTCGATATCATCCTTGGTCAGACCTGCCCTTTCAATGGCGATCTCAGCGGCTTTTGCTCCCATACTGGAGGTTGTATCATCGCTGATCTTCGTGTCTATCCATCGCCTTTCCTTGATTCCGGTTCTCTCCTGGATCCATTCGTCGCTGGTATCCATCCACTGCTTCAGATCATCATTGGTCACTACATTTTCAGGAACATAATAACCAAGTCCGGTTATTCTTGAAGTGTACATATACAGTTAGTTTAACTAATACAAAATTAGTGAATATTGGTGGGTTTGAGAAAATTATCTAAAAGAGGGAAATTACTCTTCAGAATTGAAAAATATTATGGTATTCCATTCAGGAATTAAACCAAATGTCGTAATTTCAAGAACCCATCAGAAGAGCTTAATCCAGACATTTTAATCAACAAAATATTATAGACATGAGATCTGTTTTCACTCTATTGATCCTACTTTTTATTTCGGTATCCTATGCCCAGGATAATGTAAAGTATCAAGAACCGGCGGCCGAAATCCTCGAATTAGCAGAAGCTCCATTAGCGCCATCTGTAAGAATGGATAGTAAAGGTGACGCTATGCTGTTCCTTTACCGAAGCAACTTCAAAAGTATTGCCGAATTGTCTGAGACCGAAGTGAGACTGGGCGGATTAAGAATCAATCCGAAAACCAATATCGGTAGCAGAACCACCTACTATAATGATATTAAGGTGAGAAATGGTAGAACCGGACCGATTCAAGATGTTAAAAATCTACCAGATAATCCGAGGCTTTCTTATATCAGTTTTTCTCCTGACGAGTCGAAAGTGGCCTTTATACATACTGTTGAAAACGGTGTTGAATTATGGGTCATTGATCTGGATACAGCTACGGCAGACAGGTTAACCGATGCCTCATTGAATGCAAATGTCAGAGGTGCTTATAGCTGGTTTAAAGACAGCAATTCGCTATTGGTAAAAATGCTGCCATCGAATAGAGAATCACTGATAGACGCCAAGGCTGTTGTACCGGCCGGACCAACAATTTCGGAGAGCGAACAAGGTGTGAAAGCGCAGAACAGGACCTACCAGGACCTATTGAAAAATCCGAATGACGAACATAATTTTGAGCAACTGGCTAAATCGGAATTATATAAAGTCAACCTCAACGGGAATAAAACCCTGTGGAAGGAATCGGCAATGATTAGTTCTATGTCATTCTCTCCAAATGGTGAATTTGTCATGATCACAACCATCGAGAAACCCTTCTCTTACCTGGTACCTTACTACAGGTTCCCCAGTACTATAGCAGTTTATGATAAGAATGGAAAGCTGGTTAAAACCATGTTGGAAGTTCCTCTTATTGAAGACCTGCCCAAGGGATTTATGGCTGTGCGAACAGGCATGCGAAACCTGAATTGGCGTGATGATAAACCAGCCACCCTATTCTGGGCAGAAGCGCTGGATGGCGGAGATCCTGCTAATGAAGTTGCCTTTCGTGACCAAATGTTCCAAATGGAAGCTCCGTTTAACAGCGAGGCTCAGCCGTTAATGAAAACCATCGGACGATATGACGATATAATTTGGGGTGATGAAAACACCGCCGTCGTATATGATTACTGGTGGAATACCCGTAATACTAAAGCCTATTTGTTCAATCCTTCAAATCCTGCCAAGGAGGCCATTAAAATCTGGGACCGTAATTACCAGGACCGTTACAGCGACCCTGGAAATTTTGTAACCACCAAAAACGAATACGGGGAAAATACCCTGGCGATGGATAAAAACGCCCTTTATTTGATAGGAGCCGGTTACAGCAAAAAAGGGAAGTTTCCGTTTATTGATAAAATGAACTTAAAATCCCTGGAAAAAAACCGCTTGTATGAGAGTAGTTTAACAGATAAGCTCGAAAATATTTATGATGCCATAGATATTAAAAAAGGTGAATTCCTGGTTAGATTAGAATCTAAAAATGAATATCCGAATTATTATATCCGGAATATCAAAAACAAAAAAGGCATAGTACCGCTAACGGCTTTTGAAAATCCGTTTAAGAGTATTCAGAATGTGCATAAGGAGGTGATTAACTATAAACGTGATGATGGTCTCGATCTGTCAGGTACGCTTTATTTACCAACCGATTATGAAGAGGGTGAAAAATATCCTATGATCCTTTGGGCCTATCCAAGAGAATACAAGGACAAGAGCAGTGCCGGACAGTCTACCTCAAACCCGAACAGGTTTACATTTCCGTCCTACGGTTCACCAATTTACTGGGTGACCAGGGGTTATGTTGTTTTGAGCAATGCCGCATTCCCGATTGTTGGTGAAGGTGAGGAAGAACCTAACGACAGTTTCAGGCAACAGCTAGTTGCCAACGGTAAGGCGGCTATTGATGCCGTGGATAAAATGGGATTTATCGACAGAGAGCGTGTGGCTGTTGGAGGCCATTCTTATGGAGCATTTATGGTTGCGAACCTGCTGTCACATTCAAATCTGTTCGCCGCCGGGATTGCACGCAGCGGTGCTTATAACCGGACGCTAACCCCATTTGGTTTCCAAAGTGAAGAACGCAGCTATTGGGAAGCGCCGGAGGTATATTACACCATGTCGCCCTTTATGCATGCCGAAAAAATGAAAACACCTCTGTTGCTCATCCATGGTGAAGCCGATAATAATTCGGGGACATACCCACTGCAGAGTGAACGCTATTTTAATGCCCTTAAAGGCCTCGGTGCTCCTGCCAGGTTGGTGATGCTGCCAAAAGAGAGTCATGGATACAGGGCAAAGGAATCGATACTCCACATGCTTTGGGAGCAAGATCAATGGCTTGAAAAACATGTAAAGAACAAAACTGAGCCGGATGAAACCGGAAGTCGATAAGAAAAGCCGCCTGATGGCGGTTTTTTTGTGTCAGTTTGTCACTTTTTCCGGAATGGTATTTTTTTTGACTATGAGCAGTTGTTCAAATTTAAATTATTGAATCAAATGAAAGGACAAATCAATGTTTCTGTTGAGAATATATTTCCACTGATAAAAAAGTTTTTATACAGTGATCACGAGATTTTTCTGAGGGAGCTGATCAGCAATGCCACAGATGCCACACTTAAAATGAAGCATCTTTGCCAGATTGGAGAAGCCAAGGTCGATTATGGGGATCCTAAGATCGAAATTAAGATCGATAAGGAGGCAAAAACCCTGCACGTTATTGACGAGGGTATCGGTATGACGGCAGAAGAAGTAAAAAAATACATCAATGAGGTGGCTTTTTCCGGAGCAGAGGAGTTCCTTGACAAGTATAAAGATAAACTGGAAGGCTCCGGGATTATTGGGCACTTCGGATTAGGGTTTTATTCCTCCTTCATGGTGGCCGATAAGGTAGAGATCCATACCAAATCTTATAAAGATGAAGATGCAGCCCACTGGACATGTGACGGCTCACCGGAGTTTAGCCTCGTCAAAGGAAAACGAAAGGAACGCGGGACTGAGATCATTCTTCATATTTCTGAAGATGAAACCGAATTCCTGGAAGACAGCAGGATTGGTGAATTGCTTCAGAAGTATAATAAATTCATGCCTGTTCCGATCAAATTCGGAACTAGGGAAGATACTCTTCCCTTAGCTGAGGACGCGGCAGAGGACGCCAAGCCTGAAACCATTACGGCTGATAACATAATAAACAATCCGGAGCCAGCATGGACCAAGCAGCCTACCGACCTCAAGGAGGAAGACTATACCGCTTTTTACAGGGAGCTTTATCCTATGCAGTTTGAGGAGCCATTATTCAGTATTCACCTGAATGTGGATTATCCGTTCAACCTGACCGGGATACTTTATTTTCCGAAGCTTTCCAACGATATGAATGTCCAGAAGGATAGGATACAGCTCTATCAGAACCAGGTGTTCATTACCGATAATGTTGAAAATATCGTTCCTGAATTCCTGACCATGCTGAGAGGTGTAATCGATTCTCCGGATATTCCGCTGAATGTATCCAGGAGCTATCTGCAGGCCGATAGCAATGTCAAGAAAATTTCTGCTTATATCACCAGGAAAGTAGCTGATAAACTCAAGTCACTTTTCACCAGCAATCGTGAAGATTTTGAGAAAAAATGGAATGACATAAAAATCGTTATCGAATACGGCATGCTTTCCGAAGAAAAATTCTTTGAGAAATCAGATGCTTTTGCGCTTTATCCTGATGTTGATGGAAACTACCACACCTATGACGAGCTTTATAATAAGATAAAGGCTAAGCAAACCGATAAAGATGACAAGCTTGTTATTCTTTATGCTTCGGATAGAGATGAGCAGCATAGTTATATCACTGCTGCAAAGGATAAGGGATATGAAGTCCTTTTACTGGACTCTCCTATTGTCAGCCATTTGATCCAGAAACTGGAAACCACAAAGGAGAATATTTCTTTTGCGCGGGTGGATGCCGATCATATTGATAATCTCATCAAGAAAGAGGATGAAACCATATCTAAGCTATCTGAGGATGAAAAAAGCAAGCTGGATGAATTGCTGAAAGATGTGGTTCCTTCGGAAAAATTTATTGTGCAGCTGGAAGCTATGGATAGCCAGGCGGCGCCATTCATCATCACCCAACCTGAATTCATGCGAAGGATGAAGGAAATGCAGCAAACCGGTGGTGGAATGTTTGGTATGGGCAATATGCCTGAGATGTTCAACCTGGTGGTTAATACCAATCATGACCTGGTTCATCAGATCCTGAATACCAAGACCAGAAAAAAACAAGAGCGATTGATCAATCAAAGTCTGGATTTGGCACGATTATCGCAAGGATTATTGAAAGGAGAGGAACTCACTAACTTCATCAAAAGAAGTTATAATATGATCAAGTAGTTCATCTTTTCTGCTCAGCAGAAAATCCATATATATGCCACGACCACATTTGGGAAACCGATGTGGTTTTTTTTATTCGGTCCTGGCCTTATTAAGAATCTGTTTTTGGAATTTCTTTTCGTCTGATAAAACTTTGAAGAAATCAATAATATAATCACGAGCTGTATTATACTCGTTCTCATGCTGGAACTGGTCCTTAGTCTCAGACAGGATCCCCATGATCTGAGGTTGAAAGCTAAGGTACTCCTTCCTCAGCTGCTCGAATAATGCCGGATTCCTTTCAAATCCGCGATACAGACGTTGTGTAACAGAGCTGAGAGGAAGTTTTTCCTTTCCAATTTGAGATACAACGGCATAACTGCAATTCACAAGGCCTGCCATATCGAAATCATACGGAATGGGTAAAAATTCTTTTTCATGAAACATCACTTTCACATTATGCATATCATATTGTGAAAAATCGGTGTTCCCTATCAGGTACTGGAACATGGCATGGCGCACTGATGCCAGGGCGTTCTGCTGCATGGGATGAACTCTTCTCTTATAGATTTTGCCTTTATAACGCTTAGCGACATGTTTATCATCTTCTATCAGGAAGGCTTTCATGGTATGCGCCTTGATCTTATTATTTCCGCGCACCTCATTGAATTCAAGATCGACTAACCTGGATTTGAAATAAAAAGGAGATACCAGCTCGTAAATTTTATAGGCGATATACTCCTTGATAACATTGTCGTTTTTATCTCGTTCGGTTAAACAGGGAGTCACCAGTTTTAAACGCTTGTGTGTATCGAAAAGAGTGCCTTTGTAATTTGATTTTTTGATCTTGATCTTAAGAGGAGGATAGTAACAATTCTTCAATCTGTAGTTGCCCCTAACCCTTAATTCAATGTCAAGTTCCTTAACCGAGCCATCTGCAACCTGGAATTTCATTACTGAAGGGATATAGATCGAATCGTTCGTATTCCTTCTTAATTCTTTTATCGAATATTGCAGGGTAATGGGCAAAACCGTTTCCTCGTTGAACAGCACGTCACCTTCCAAACCTGCACTTACAGCATCTTCCTGAGCAAATAGACCCAAGGGAGACAGCGCTAAAATAATGAGCAAGAAACGAATTGCCGATCTCATGTTAATGTGTTAACTTTATCAAATATAATGTTTTTACCACCAACCATCAGACAATATTTATCCATAATTGATTATCGTACCTTCCTAGTGATCATCATCTCGATAGCTGTAACATTTCTTTGTTACGAGTTCGATATTGTTTACAGTGTTGACCTGACATTATTGAGCATTGCTATAATTTTCCCTCTGGTATTTACCATCAGAGGTTCATTCAGAAGACGGGAAAAAGCCCTGGAACACCTGAGCGAATTCAGAAGTACGCTAAAAACAGTGAAGTACTTCTTTATGATCAATCCCGAATTAAGCGATGATGATAAAAATAAAGTCAATGCGATTCTATATAACATAAATGACAAGGTCTTAAACCACCTCGGCAGTCACAACCGAAGCATGTCTGCTCTGGATGAGATTATTGATGAGGTTTACAACTTTGTAACCAACCATAATGAGAGCATGCCTCGCCGGATAAGGGATCGGATATTCAGATTTATGAAGAATTTGCATGAATCTATTGAAAATCTTCATGCTATCCATATCCATCGCACACCCATAAGTTTAAAGGCCTATTGCAAGATCTTTATTTATATTTTTCCCTTTATCTATGCACCAACCATCATAAGTAACATTGGTGAATTCGCCCCGGCATGGATTACTTATTTTGTAGTGGTTCTTACCGAATTTATACTGATTTCCCTGTACAACATTCAGCGCCAGCTCGAGTATCCATTCGATAATATTGGAATGGACGACATCGATCTTGAAAACTTCAGAATAGAGCGCTAGTCCTTTTAACATCAGAATCTGTAACCTAATCTTTATTCAATCGTCGAATAGATATTGTTATAAATAAACTTTAATAAAACCATTATGAGACCAGTCCATCTTTTCTTGTTCTTATTCCTGTCTGTATCTCTTGGATTCAGCCAGGATCTCGAGACCCAATTAGACAATTATTTAGCAGAAACATATTCGCCCGAAAAACCAGGGGCAACGGTTTTAATCTCCAGGGATGGGAAAGCTGTTTATCGAAAAGCCTTCGGAATGGCTGATCTCGAACTGGCTGTGAAGATGAAACCTGAACATGTATTTGAAATAGGTTCGATAACCAAGCAGTTTACTGCTGTATCTATATTAATGCTGGAAGAGCAAGGTAAACTAAGCGTGCAGGATGATATCACCAAATACATTCCCGATTATCCAACAAACGGACAAACCATTAGCATTCATCATCTGCTAAATCACACTTCTGGGATTAAGAGTTATACCGGAATGGAGCGCTTTCGAAAAAACGCCAGGGTGGATATGACACCTACCGAACTGATCGACTTTTTTAAGAACGAGCCCATGGACTTCGAGCCCGGAGAGCAATTTCTATATAACAACTCGGGCTATATCTTACTCGGACATATTATTGAAGTGGTAAGTGGAATCTCCTATGCTGAATTCATAGAGCAAAATATTTTTGAACCTCTTGGAATGAAGAATTCATACTACGGAAGCATGACAAAGCTAATTCCGAATAGGGCTTCGGGATACCAGAACAGGGACGGTTATGTAAATGCCGAATACCTGAGCCTGACGTTGCCGTATGCTGCAGGATCAATCATGTCGAATGTTGATGATCTGTTAACCTGGCAAAACGCCATCAGGGATAATAAACTGATCACTGCAGAAAGTCATGCCAAGGCTGTTAATGGTTCAGAGCTCAATGATGGAACGCATATAAATTATGGTTATGGCTGGGGTGAGAACAATATTAACGGATCAAAAG
>JABDPU010000259.1 GCA_013042625.1 Flavobacteriaceae bacterium
AAGTTGATGTTATTACGCAAAACGGATTTATGGGAAGGGCTGCAGTTCCTTCCGGAGCATCAACCGGTGAGCATGAAGCCGTGGAGATGCGTGATGGAGGATCAGATTATATGGGTAAAGGCGTGAGCAAGGCCGTTGATAATGTCAATAATATTTTGGCTAAACAATTACAGGGCATCTCGGTTTTTGAGCAAAATTCTATTGATAACCTAATGTGCGAACTGGATGGAACTCCTAATAAATCGGCCCTTGGAGCCAATGCCATTCTCGGAGTATCACTTGCTGTTGCCAAGGCCGCAGCTAATGAACTCGGTTTACCCCTTTACCGCTATGTAGGTGGGGTAAGTGGTCATACCCTTCCCGTTCCAATGATGAATATCATCAATGGTGGATCGCATAGTGATGCGCCAATTGCATTCCAGGAATTTATGATCATGCCGGTAAAAGCAGAGAATTTTACTCATGCACTGAAAATAGGTACGGAAGTATTCCATAATTTAAAAAAAGTACTGCACGATCGTAGTCTGAGCACTGCAGTTGGTGATGAAGGTGGATTTGCGCCTGAATTGGATGGGACGGAAGATGCCATTGAAACCATCGCTAAGGCAGTTGAAAATGCAGGCTATAGATTTGGAGATGAGGTTATGATTGCTCTGGATTGTGCAGCTGCCGAATTTTATGTTGACGGCAAGTATGATTACACAAAATTTGAAGGCGATAAAGGCCAGATAAGAACCAGTGAGGAGCAGGCCGACTATATCGCTGAACTCTGTGAAAAGTACCCGATCATTTCGGTGGAAGACGGTATGGATGAGAATGACTGGGATGGCTGGAGCTACCTGACGAAGAAAATAGGAGATAAGGTGCAGCTGGTAGGAGACGACCTTTTTGTTACCAACGTTGAGAGATTATCTCGTGGAATAGAAAACAATATTGCGAATTCCATTCTGATTAAGGTCAATCATATAGGAACGCTTTCAGAAACGATTGCTGCAGTCAATATGGCGCATAATGCCGGTTATACATCGGTGATGTCTCATCGTTCCGGTGAAACAGAAGACAATACCATCGCTGATCTTGCTGTTGCACTGAATACCGGTCAGATTAAAACCGGATCGGCTTCCAGGAGCGACCGGATGGCCAAGTACAATCAATTGCTTCGGATTGAAGAAGAATTAGGAGGCATCGCCTACTATCCAAAGGAGAAAGCCTTCAAGGTTAAATAAGGAAATCCAGTTTATAATTTTGATGATGCCCGTATTTACGGGCATCATTTGTTTTATCAAATATTATAATCGGATGATCGACAAAACCTTTATAAAGTCTCTTTAATTATCATGTCTTATTTCGTAACTTTACGTACCGAAAAAGTTTAGATCATATGGCAGATAAGGCGTACTTAGAATTTGATGGAGAACGACATGAATTCCCTGTTATCAGGGGTTCCGAAGATGAAGTTGGTATTAATATAAAAACCCTGAGATCGGTAACTGGAGGAGCTATTACTTTAGATCCCGGATTTAAAAATACAGGCGCCTGCGAAAGCGGCATCACCTTTCTTGATGGTGAAAAGGGAATTTTACGATATCGGGGCTATTCCATTGAGGAATTAGCAGAAAAGGCAGATTTTCTTGAAGTCGCATATTTATTGATTTTCGGCAACCTTCCAACAAAGGAAGAATTAAAGAAATTCGGTATAGATATCGCATCTCATTCGATGGTAGATGAAGATGTCAAAAAAATTCTCGATGCCTTCCCGAAAGCGGCTCATCCCATGGGCGTGCTTTCATCTCTTACCAGTGCACTGACGGCTTTTAACCCCTCGTCGGTTGATGTTTCGTCTGAAGAGGCTATGTATAACGCAATCGTTCGTATTTTGGGAAAAATGCCCGTATTGGTGTCCTGGACTATGAGAAAGAAAATGGGACTTCCCCTGGATTATGGTGATACGTCCTTAGGTTATGTTGAAAATCTTATGACAAAGATGTTCAGAAAACCCAATGAAGAATATGTAATTAATCCGGTTATTCTGAATGCACTGGATAAATTATTGATATTGCATGCCGATCATGAGCAAAATTGCTCGACCTCCACGGTTAGAATAGTTGGGTCTTCTCATGCTGGTTTATTCGCATCACTTTCGGCCGGAATCTCTGCGCTCTGGGGGCCACTTCATGGTGGTGCAAACCAGGCGGTTATAGAAATGCTTGAAGCGATCAAAGAAGATGGTGGAGATACTAAAAAATATATGGCCAAGGCCAAAGATAAAAATGATCCCTTCCGTTTGATGGGATTTGGACACAGGGTTTACAAGAATTTCGATCCGCGAGCCAGGATTATTAAGGAAGCCGCCGACGAAGTTTTACATGACCTGGGTATTGAAGATCCTATCCTTGACATCGCCAAAGGCCTTGAACAGGAAGCTCTTAGCGATGAGTATTTTGTAAAACGGAAACTGTATCCAAATGTCGACTTCTATTCGGGAATAATATACAGGGCCATGGGTATACCAATCGATATGTTTACCGTTATGTTTACCCTCGGACGATTACCCGGTTGGATTGCGCAATGGAAAGAAATGCGTCTTAGAAAAGAACCAATTGGAAGACCTAGGCAGATTTATACAGGGGAGAATTTCAGGCCTTTCGTTGCCTTGAAAGATCGTACATAATCCTATGAATACCGGCGAATGCTTTATCAGCCTTAAGCTTTTCAGTATATCATTACTAATTAGTCAGGTTTGAAGCTTCATATTCCAAATGAGACATCAAGATTAAGGGCAGTTGTTCTTGGAACAGCTATGAATAATGGCCCTGCACCTTCTGTTGAAGAATGCTATGACCCAAAAAGCATTGAACATGTAAAGGCCGGAACCTATCCGGTTGAAAAGGATATGATCAGGGAAATTGAATCTGTTGACGCGGTTTTCAATAAGTATAAGGTCGCTGTCTTCCGTCCGAATATCATGGAAGATACCAATCAGATTTTTGCAAGGGACATCGCTTTTGTCGTTGGAGATAAGATCTTAAAATCAAATATTTTACCTGAGCGTGACAGTGAGATTGAAGCCATTAGATATGTCTGGAATATGATCCCCGATAGTCAGCGCGTTTTACTTCCTTCTGAATGCCATGTAGAGGGTGGGGATGTCATGCCCTGGAATGATTATATTTTTATAGGGACATACAGGGGAGAGGACTACAAAGACTATATTACTGCCCGGACGAATATGGCGGCTGTGAATGCCATTCAGGACATGTTCCCCAATAAGATCGTTAAGTCATTCGATCTTCGAAAATCGAATACAGACCCAAAAGAAAACGCCTTACATCTCGACTGTTGTTTTCAACCTATTGGAACAGGAAAAGCCATTATTCATAAAAATGGGTTTCTTGTTGAAAACGAATATCAGTGGTTAATCGATTTCTTCGGAAGGGAAAATATGTTCGAGATCGATAAACAGGAAATGTATAATATGTGCTGTAACGTATTCTCAATTTCTGAAGAGGTCATTATTTCAGAACGTAATTTTACACGACTAAATGTATGGTTACGGGAACAGGGATTCATTGTTGAAGAGGTTCCCTATGCTGAAATAGCTAAACAAGAAGGACTTCTCCGATGTTCTACACTTCCTCTGATACGTGATTAATCCATTTATTGGATTAAACCACAGGGAGATTAATCTAATTGTATTTTTTTAGTGAATGCTATCAAATTATATTTGTGTAAATATTCTTCCATAATGAAATCACATCTTCTTTCTATTGTCTTGTTCTCCTTAATCAGTATGTACTGCAAGTCTGGCTTTTCACAAGCCTTGTCAGATACAGAGAAAAAAATAATCCAGACTGTTTCCACTAATAATAATGAGGCCATTGAATTTCTTAAAAAAGTGGTCAATATCAATAGCGGCACCATGAACCATAAAGGTGTGAAACAGGTAGGGATGGAGTTTAAAACCGAATTCGACAATATAGGTTTTAAAACAGAATGGATAGACATGACAGAAGTGAACCGTTCAGGACATTTATTTGCAGAAACATCGGGAAACAAAGGAAAGCAATTATTACTCATCGGTCATCTTGATACGGTCTTCGAAGCTGATAGTCCGTTTCAGGAATTTAAAATGGTAAATGACAGCATCGCACATGCGCCTGGTGGAAATGATATGAAAGGAGGAAATATTATCATTCTGTATGCTTTAAAGGCCCTGGTGGAGAATAATTTACTCGATGACGCACAAATTATCGTTGCCTATACTGGTGATGAAGAGGCTACAGGAAAACCCTTAACCATTAGTAGAAGGGATTTGGTCAATGCTGCGAAACAGAGTGACATTGCCCTTGGTTTTGAAACGTCTACCGGGTTTAATTATGCTACAGTTGCCCGGAGAGGGTCATCAGATTGGAAAGTAGAAGTGACAGGTGTAAGAGCCCACTCCTCAGGAGTTTTTAACGAAAGAATAGGAGCTGGTGCTATTTTTGA
>JABDPU010000261.1 GCA_013042625.1 Flavobacteriaceae bacterium
CTTCTTTCCCGAATGCGCTCAATGGTAAGCCTGACATTATTAGCAATGGCCTGATTAACAAAGGCAGCATTAGAAGAATTCATTTCTCCATCAACTTCCTCTGAAGCTTTTCTTACCGCAGGCATAATGTTGTCTAAGAGAGCTGTAATATTACCTAACTCAACTTCATCACAGGCAGCCTTGACCGCTCCACAGCTTTCATGCCCAAGGACCATCACAAGCTTGCTTCCCGCAACTTTACATGCATATTCCATACTGCCCAAAATATCGGTATTCTCAAAGTTTCCTGCTACACGGGCAACAAAAACATCTCCAATGGCCTGGTCAAATACGACCTCAACGGGCACCCTCGAATCTATACACGAGAGAATAACCGCTTTAGGATATTGGCCTGTTATCGTCTGCTCCACCAATGCAGAATGATC
Source organism: Flavobacteriaceae bacterium (assembly GCA_013042625.1). Classification (GTDB taxonomy): domain Bacteria; phylum Bacteroidota; class Bacteroidia; order Flavobacteriales; family Flavobacteriaceae; genus SHLJ01. The sequence goes on from JABDPU010000261.1 coordinate 426, forward strand.
GATGGTTTGCATACTATTATTCACAAACCTGTTGTTTCCTTCCATTAAGTCCTGAAGTGCTCCATGCGGAGATAAGGTGTCCTGAACTCCTTTTGTTATCGCTTTATTTTTTATCATTATTCTTGATTTAAGTTGTTAATATTTGTTTTTACCCATACCATACATTCATGAAAGTCGGCAAAAATATGTTCCTCGGGGAGAAGATCAGGGATTATGTCGATTCGTTCCATCATATACCTGGGTTGATCCAGGACATCAACGAGCAGAACGGTAATATTATGTCCTTCAAGGTATACCAGTGTGTCTTCCAAAGTATACAATCCCGACTGGTCAACGTATTGCATACGATCCATCCTGATCACAACCGCTTCTGCCGATGGTGGAATCTGATCGGCTAATTGTTGAAAATTACTGGTGCTTCCAAAGAAAAGAGGACCCTTAATATGTTTTATGAATACCTTCTCCTTCAAGTAGCCAGGAAATTCCGATTCATCAGACCAGGCTTCTTCCTTAAGTAATTTTATATCAGATCGTTCTCCAGTAAGATCCCCGATTTTTTTCATAAACATCAATGAAGCAATCACAAGTCCAATTCCCACAGCATAAACGAGGTTCCAAACAGAAGCCAGAATAAGTACAACCAACATGATAAGCACTTCTGAACTCAACCGAAGTGGCCCTAATCTGATATCTTTTGGGAGGCTTGGAATGGCTCTCAATCCTTTATAATCCATTACACCAATTCCCACGGTAATAAGAATTCCTGCTAAAACTGCAGCTGGTATTTTCGATGCTACGGGACCTAATGCCAATAAAATGAATAATAACATCACACCGGCGATCATTCCAGATAATCTGGTTTTCCCTCCGGAATTGATATTAACCACCGTTCTGATAGTGGCTCCTGCTCCCGGTATTCCTCCGAATATAGCTCCAATAGTATTACCAATACCCTGACCTACTAACTCCTTATTTGGTTTGTGTTTGGTTTTGGTCATGTTGTCTGCCACAACCGAAGTCAGCAAGGAATCGATCGCTCCAAGTAATGCCAGAGTAAGCGCCGTAAATACGTAGGGTGTAATATTTCCAAGTCTGAAGCCGGTAAAAATCTCCATTACAGGATATGGAAATCCTTCTGGGATTTTTTCAATAGGCCTGTAATCAAATCCAAATCCTATCGCAGCACCAGAAACTACAATCAGCGCCACCAGTGTACTCGGCACAACCTTTGTAATTCTTTTGAAGCCATAGATGATAATAATGGTTGAAAGGGCCAGGATAAGTTCTAGCCAACTTACACTCTTAAGTCCTCTTCCCAGCACTTTAAAGGTTCCGATTACACCTGAAGCTTCAGAAGCGGCAAGCGCTTTGGCTTCGGTCATGATTTCTTCTTCGGAAATCATTTCTGCCCTTGATATGGTTTCCTTGAAATCTTCAAGAACCAGGATGCCTTCTCCTGCCTCTTCTTTCAAAATATTTTCCAGGATAATTTCTTCGGCCTGTGGTTTAAACTGATTGACGTACTCCGCATCTTCCCTCGGATAATATCCAATAGACGGAAAAATTTGTGTCACCAGAATGATCACTCCAATTGCCGTCATAAAACCCGATACAACCGGATAGGGGATATATCTTATATATTGGCCCAGACCAACCACGCCTAATCCAATTTGCATGATTCCAGCTAATAAAAAGACGGTCAATATGGCCGGTAAAGCTTTGTTGACATCTCCGTCATTAGCTGCTACAATTCCAGCTATAACCACCATACTTACAGCAGTCATCGGTGCTGTAGGGCCTGAAATCTGTGTGTTAGTCCCTCCGAAAAGGGCTGCAAAGAAACTGATAAATATCGCTCCATACAGTCCGGCGCTAGGCCCAAGCCCTGAAGACACACCAAAGGCCAGTGCCAGAGGAAGTGCAACAATACCAGCGGTTATCCCTCCGAAGGCATCACCTTTTATGTTTGAGAATAAATCTTTCATTTAATTTTAGGTTGATTAATTATAATTCTGCTTAAAAATTTACAAAAGTTATAACATTTAATTGATCACGACTGCTTCTTTCAAAGAATTGATTCATATAACCCAATTCAAAACGAACTGTTCTATTAAGTCTGTACCCCAATCCGCCATACAGACGATTGCGGTCAAAAATGGAAGATTCGGTGTTTAGAAATATCTCATTATAAGCAGATAAATACCAGGGGCCGGGTTCTTCTTCATCAACTTTGAATGGGATATTTATACTGAGAAAATATCGAAACCTCATCCTGAAATCTGATTCAACAAATCGCTGTTCAAAGCGATAGCGATGGGTCAGTTTTGATCGGCCCATTTTCTGGCTCGTGATGAATTGCTGATATATCCTGTGCTCATTTACAGAAACCTTATCGTCTCCATCTCCCACATAGTTTTCCGAGGCGATGAAACCATAACCCATTAAAAGGTTATGGTTGTTTTCGCCTAAATTATATCCAACGCCTGTACGAAGCAATAGCTGCTCCAGGTCGCCAATGGCATCATAATTTCGATATTGAACTTCATGGTGCCAATTCCATTTTGGATTGAATTGTTTGTTTCCCAAGTAAATGACCCAGTTCCCAAAATTGGAGTCTTGAGCCTTCCCAGTAAATGAGAATAACAGACCACAGATTATTAGAAAACTAAATTTGATTTTAAAAATTCTTTTTATTCTCACTACCTATGATTTTATTCAACTATGCTGTCTCTGCTTGCTTATTTGAAAGCAAAATAGGGACATCAATTTTTCTGATAAGTTCTGAAATTTTGTTGGATTTTGAACGCCCTACTGTATTACCTCGGTTAAAGAATGCCATATTGATGTTGTTCTTCAAAAGATAATATGAAAGGTTCCTTACAGCATTAGCATTATTTTCAAAAACAAATTCAACAGATTTCTCATTATTGATCAAATCTTTATTTCCTGAATTTTTTCCAATTTTAAAAGTTTTCAATGGAATCATGGTCTTCGCCATCAATGCCTCTTCCAGTTCCATGCTCTGATATATGGTGTAATCATCAAGCAATCCTAATGATAGGGGTGAGCCTGGTTCTAACACTTTTTTATCGGAAGTAATTAAGATTGAACCTTTAAATATTTTAAGAATGAATTCGGTTATGTTATCATCGGAAATCTTTAATAGCCCTGATTTTCTCTTACCCAAAACAATAATATCCGGGTTTGATTTCCTGATATAATTCTTTATTTCAGATTTTACATTACCAAAAGAAAACGATGAGCTTATATCAACATCATATTCATTAGAAATGGTATTCAGCAGTTCTTTGATCTTTTTTGAAGTTGAAACATGCTGTTTGACTATCGTTCTTCGAGCCGCAAACTCATTTTCTTGTTTAATGATTTCAGTTGGCCTCTTAACATGGAAGAAATCCACTTCTGCATCTAACAACTTTGCCAGACTGGCTGTACTTTTTAAGGTGCTTATTGTTGATTTTTTTAAATCTGAGAGCACTAGTATTTTGAAAATTTTTCTTTTCATAATTTTTGGTTTTAAGCGATTTTTGGTCTTAGTCTGAAGAATTCTATAAAACTGTCCGGGTTCTCAACTATTCCCCGCTCTGAGATCAGTTTGATATCGATATGCCGTTCTCTGGCTTTAAAGGCAAAATCCTCTAAAATTTCAATGATATCGTTATCCAGGTAGCGGGTTTTTCTTACATCAAGCTCTAAAAAGGTGTCTCTCGGCAGACTGTCTAATTCATTAAGAATAGCTCCTTTATTAAAAAAAGTTACTTCCTCAGCCAAGGTCATTTTGATCTTGTGTTTCCCATTGCTTTTATCTTCTATGTGTAAAAAGTGAGAGTTCTGGAAGCTTTTGATAAGAATAACTACAATACCAACTGCCAGACCGAGGCCTATACCTTTTAACAGGTCGGTAAAGACTATTCCGAGAACAGTAACCATAAATGGAATGAATTGATTCATACCAAGATCATACATCTTCTTAAAAAGGGCCGGTTTAGCCAATTTATATCCAACAACCAATAAAACTGCGGCCAATACGGCAATAGGAATGACATTAAGCAATCTCGGAATCAGAATAACGGATCCTAAAAGAAAAAATCCATGAATAATGGCCGAAATCTTTGTTTTTCCCCCTGACTGTATATTGGCAGAACTTCTTACAATAACCTGAGTTATAGGAAGTCCTCCAATAAAACCAGATACCATATTTCCAGCTCCCTGTGCGAATAACTCGCGGTTGGTAGGAGTAACTCGTTTATCCGGATCCAACTTATCTGTGGCCTCAACACAAAGCAAGGTTTCCAAACTGGCAACAATTGCCAATGTTGCTCCGGTAATCCATACCGCTGGATTGGTAATTTGAGAAAAATCCGGAAAGGAAAACTGAGCAAGAAATGATGAAGCATCCTCAGGAACAGGTACTGTAACCAGTTGGGAAGCTTTTATTCCCAGGCTCGAATCCTTGGTGAAAATGAAATATAGAATTCCGAAAACCACTGCCACTAAAGGACCTTGAACGAGTTTGAATATTTTGAACTTCTTTCCTAAATATGCTTCCCAGAGCACTAAGATTCCAAGGGAAACTACGGATACAATAATCGCCCCGGGCGTAATGTATTCTAACATATTGATCAACTCGGAAAATGTATTCTCTCCGTCAACTTGTTTGAAAGCAAAGTCTCCTTCTGTGCTTTTATCGTAACCAAAAACAAGAGGAATCTGCTTCAAAAAGATTATTATACCGATTCCTGTGAGCATCCCCTTAATCACGGAAGAAGGGAAATAATATCCAATGATCCCCGCTTTGAGTACACCTAATAAAATCTGAATTGCGCCACCTATAACAACGGCCAACAGGAAGGTTTCCCAGCTACCTAATGTGGCTATGGCCGCAAGTACGATTACAGCGAGTCCAGCTGCAGGGCCACTTACTCCAACTTGAGAACCGCTTAAGATTCCTACAACAATTCCTCCTACAATCCCTGCGATCAGGCCAGAAAACAATGGGGCTCCACTGGCTAATGCAATACCCAGACAAAGGGGTAAGGCAACAAAAAATACGACAATACTCGCTGGTAAGTCATTTTTAATATACTTAAACATAACAATAGATTTATCCCGGTTTCATAACCAGGAAATGAAACATAAAATTTTAGCTAAAAAAGGCTGGTGCTAAACTTTATGAACAGCGTTCCGGAGGTGGAGAAATGACTTCGCTGTAGAGCGAGGAGTAGAAAATTATTTGATGTCCAAAAATACCTTCATTCCGACCAGAATCAAGCAAACTCGCTTTGATTGCCATTTCAGCAATTCTGAATTCAATATTCTTAACCGACTCATTCCCTTTTTTCTCTTCTTCTTCATTAGCATCGATAAAAATTGCGATGTCATAATCAGCGTCCATGATATGAAGACAAGAGGGAGCTATAATCAACCCCAGGAAGAGAAATGCGAAAAAAAGCGCTATTGCAGACCTTGAAAATCTCACTGATCAGTTAGTTAATTTTGGCTTCGAATGCCAAAGATAAAATTTCAGAAAAAGTAAACCGTTAAAAAAAATTTAAAAAAAGTTCAACAATTTAATGTCTTCAGTTGGTATCCAACCTGTTTTTCCATCTTTCAATCTTATTTTCGACCAATCGTCGTTGTAAGACTCCAGAACCTGGACCTTGGTTCCTTCATGCAGATTGAAAACAGATTCACTTCTGAGATTCGGGTCACTATGTACCTCGGATTCCTGGGCAAACACAATTGCAGGATTATCCTTAATAGTCATGTCATATTCTCTAAATGCTGTTGCCAGACTCAGAATAGAAAGACCAAGCATTACAAAGCTCCCAAGAAACAATATTCTTTTACGGGTCGTGGAAATAGAAAAATAATAAACCAGAAAGAGCAGAACAAACAAAATCATGGTTGCAACAGAAAAAATAGCCCAACCGTCGTATGAAAAAACAGAGGTGATTCCATTAACTAATTTTGAAAATCCGACTTCCGGAATTTCCTCAATGGAATCAATGGTCATATTCTCGGCGAAACTCAGGTTTCTTTGAATCTCTTTATCCCTTGGATCAAGTAGTAATGCTTTTTCGTAAAAATATATACTGGGAGCAACCTGGTTCATTTTATAATAGGCATTTCCCAAATTAAAATAGAGCTCAGCCGAATGCATGCCTTCATCGAGGATGGATTCATAAAGAGTAATCGCATCCTGGTACTTCCCTTCATTATAGGCCTGGTTTGCAGATGCAAAGCTGTCTTGAGAACCCTGTGAAGCCAGGGCTGAAAAAGCCATCAACCAACAACATATATTTATAAATACTAATCTCATCAGGCCCTTTTTCTTATTTGTTTGTCCAATTTTGAAATCACCGATACGGCCTTGTTATAATCTTCCTGCATCTCGGCATCAGTGCCTGGAGTAAACCTGGCAATTTCACAATTGGTAAGAAGTTTTATAAAACTGCTAATCGTTGATCCTTCTACCGATCGCAAGGATAACAAATCTGTGATCTTCTCCTTGCTGAATTCAAAGGTTTCAATATTTATTTTGGCCTTGAGATAATTATGAAGTGCACGGTGCATGGCTTCATAGAAATCCTCTTTCCGACCTAAATTCGCCTTGGCCTCACTCAAAAACTTGCGCGCCAGGCGATTCGCTTCTCTCCTTCTGTTTCCAATGATATCTCTATCCCTTTCTTCCTGTCGCCTCCTGATCAGAATTGCCAATGGAATAGCAAAAAGCGGCGCTAAAAGAATACCCCAGAACAATTTTGTTTTGAAAAATTGCTTCTGTTCTTTAGCCAACAGGGTTGTTGTGGTTTTAAATGAAGCAAACTGGTTTGACGATACAACGGCCTGTTTCTGTGGTCCTGGTATTGTATTGGCTGGTATTGTTGAATTAATCGGGCCTTCGGTAACATTGATCACCAACTCTTCGGAATTGATGGTTTGATAGCTTCCTGTTTTCGGATTAAAATATGAAAATGAAATGCTTGGGATGGGGTATTTACCCTGATATGAAGGCACGATGGTATATGAATCAGAAGTTCGCCCCTGCATTCCATTGAGTTTGGTCGTCACACGCTCTGTATGCTCGGGTTCATAAACTTCTAGTGAACTTGGTAAATTTAACTTTGGTAACTTGAATAATTTGAGATTGCCATTTCCAACTACTTCTACTTTGGCTATAAGGGCCTCTGTTGCCTTTAATTCATTTTTAGAGGTGCTAACTTCAAACTGGAATTCACCAACAGCCCCGTTAAAATTCACCGGTTTTCCTTTCTCCGGAAGAGGCTTCACATTTATGGTTCTGTTTCCCGCCGCAACCGTTTTATTAACCGATTTCATCAGCCTCCCTCCAAAAATATCACGGCGATTTGTCGGTACTTCTACAGTGATATCCAATGCCAGGGGTTCTATATTCAGTTTACCGGTCTTCTGCGGATATAGAACTGTTTTTCTTAAGACCACGAATCGATAATCTTCTCCTTTATAAGTCCCATTCTGAACTTTAAGGCCTTTCATATCGATATTCTGACTCCAGAAATCATTGTATCGTGGGTTATCTATTTCTCTCCAGTTACTCACTCCTGTATTTGGTGAAACGTATAATTTATAAACCACGTTTATAGCTTCATTCAGATACGGATTCGTATTTGAGACCTCCGCAACGAGATGGATATTCTGGGAAACAATATAATCGGGATCATTGGGATCTTTAGGTTTAGTCACAGCAGCTGTGACTTCTACTTTCACCGGAATCGTTTTGAAAATATCGCCTCCAATTTCAATAGTGGCTTGCCCAATAGTAAATTTTCCTCGCTTCTTCGGTGCCAGAAAATAGCTGTAAGTTTTAGAAAACGAACGCTTGCCATTTAACCAGGAATTACTCACTGAACTGTTGGGTCCTCCAACAACGGTGAAATTCTCAAAACTTGGCGGATTGAAATTATCACCATCACGATTCATAACAAAATCTACACGAAGGCGCTCATTTATTCCTAAGGACTTTTTACTAAGTTTAGTTTCAAACTGGACATCGGTGGTGCTATTCTGGGCGCTGACAAGGTTATATGTCAGAACAAGAAAAAGTCCAAGTAATATGTGCAGTTTCTTCGTCATTTACCAGTCCTTTTCGGCCTTTACCTTCAATCCTTTTGCTTTTTTGGCGTTTATCTTTTCCTGTACTTTTTTCTCCTGGTTGTTCATAGCCTCCAACAGGTTTTTCACTTGCTGGGGAGAAAGCTTCCCCGGTTGTTGTTGTGGTTTTTTCTTATTGTTTCCAGGTTGATCCTGCTCCTTATTATCCTTTTCATCACTGGGTTTTCCCTGATCATCTTCTTTATCTTCACCTTCTTTCTCATCCTCATTGTCCTCACCTTCACCTTCCTGGTCCTCATTCTGGTCGCCCTGGTCTTTTTTCTCCTCGTTATTCTGGTTCTCGCTTTCCTTGTTTTCGTCTTCGTTTTTCTCGTCGCTGTCCTCATCCTGTCCATCTCCGCCTCCCTGCTGTTTGGCACATTCCTGGGCCAGGGCCAGGTTATAGCGCGTTTCATCATCCGCCGGATTGTTACGAAGTGCATTTTTGTAGGATTCAACAGCCTCTTTACACATTTCCTTTTCCATCAGGATGTTGCCAATATTGTGATAAGCTGCATGGCGCTCATCCTTAGAGTCAGAACTTTTTGTGGCTTCAAGAATCCTTAGGATCGCCTCATCATAATGTCCGGAATTTATATAGGCATGCCCAAGATTGTAGCTTCCTGCTGCATTTGATGGTGCTTTTGATAAACCTTTACGATATTCTTTTTCTGCGGAAATAAAATCCTCGTCCACCATTTCATTCCCCTCATAAATAAATCGATTAGATTCTTCAAGAGCCTTGTCCTTTTCCTGTCCAATGGCGACGATTACCATGAGAAACATGGTGGTAAAACATAAATATGATCTGAGAGAAATTTTCATGATTTCCAAGGGTTGCAACCTGAATATTAATAATTTTTTCCTACGAATCCTCATAAGTTTTCGTTAAATAAGTTCAGCTTTCTCAGCCATGCTGTTTTTCTTTCGAGGAAGAAGATATCGAGAAAAAGGAAAAAGATTCCCAGACCCAGAAACCATTGGTATTGATCCTTGAAGTCTGCAAATTGCTTGGCCTCAAACTCGGTTTTGTCCATTCGATTCAGGATTTCCCGAATGCTATCAACAACTTCCGCGGTATTCCTTCCGTTAATATATTCCCCATCGCCTTCATCGGCTATCTCTCTTAATATCGCCTCGTTCAGTTTTGTGATTACCGTTTCCCCCTGGCTGTCCTTTTTGTAGTTAAGCACAATATTATTGCGCTTTATTGGAATAGGCGATCCTTTTGTTTCACCTACTCCAATGGTGAAGATTTTAATCCCTTCATCTGAGGCAGCCTCAGCAGTTTCAACAGCAATATTATTGTGATCCTCTCCATCTGAAATAATAATCAGAACCCGGTTGGTCTGGTCTTCATCATCATAATAATTCCGTGCTAATTGAATGGCCTCGTCAATGGCGGTTCCCTGTGAAGACAACATCTCGGTATTCATGCCTTGTAAAAACATCTTCGCCGATGCATAATCCGTGGTAATGGGAAGCTGGGGAAATGCTTTTCCCGCATAGGCGATAATCCCTACCCGGTCACTGGCCAGATTATTGACGATTTGAGTCACTAACTGTTTGGCCTTTTCCAATCGGTTAGGCGCTACATCTTCAGCCAACATGCTTTTTGATACATCAACCGCAAATACTATGTCAACACCTTCGCGTTTGACGGTTTCCAGCTTTGTGCCAATTTTTGGATTGACCAATGCAACCGAAAGACAGGCTAGTCCTGCACAGATCACTGCAATTTTTAAGATGGATTTGAAAAGGGATCGATTCGGACTTAATTTATTTAAAAGCCTCCGATCTGCAAACCTGTTTTGAGCCCGCACCCTCCATAAATACGTCAACCCGAATAGTATTAGTACTACCGGAATAACCAAAAGGGTCCAAAACCAAATCTGTTCTTCTAACTGATACATTTAAACAAAACTTCTAAAAATTGTAAATCGCAAAAGGAGTTCCAACACCAAAAGCAATCCTGCCAGCCAAACCAGAGGCCGGTATTTTTCTTCGTAATTATAAAACTTGAATTCTTCTATTTCTGTCTTTTCGAGCTTATCGATTTCGGCATAGATCTCCTTGAGTTTCTTATTGTCTGTTGCACGGAAGTACTGTCCCCCGGTTGCATCTGCTATTTCCTTTAACAACTCCTCATCAATCTCTACCTGAACCCGGCCGTATTGAAACTTGCCATTTCTTGACAGGGCAATTGGTGATAATGCCATTCCATTTGTTCCCAAACCAATGGTGTAAGTCTTTATACCATATTCAACCGCCAGCTCACTAGCAGTAATCGGATCGATAAAGCCGGAATTATTAACCCCATCGGTCAGCAAAATTATGACCTTGCTTTTCGCCTTACTGTCTTTTAAGCGGTTTACCGAGGTTGCCAGCCCCATTCCAATGGCTGTCCCGCCTTCAATTATTGTATTATACCTGATGTCTTTCAGTGATTTCAATACAATGGCCTTATCACTTGTAATAGGAGTTTTGGTATAACTCTCGCCGGCATATTCCACGAGTCCAATCCGATCATTCGGCCTGCCCTGGATGAACTCAGCAGCTACCAGTTTTAAGGCCTCAAGCCGGTTAGGTTTAAGGTCTTTGGCCAACATACTGGCCGAAACATCAATGGCCATTACAATATCAATACCTCGGGTTGTTTTGGTTCGGGTGGAAACATCAACCGTTTGTGGCCTGGCCATCGCCATGATCAGCAATCCTAAGGCTAATAATCTCATAACGATGAGCATATGCCTGAATTTAGGAAGAATGGAAGGTGTGGCCTGGAATCCTTTCAGACTAGAAATCTTAAGTTCAGGGGTTTGTTTTCGATATTTAAAAACATACCACAAGACAGCTACTGGTATAAGCAAAAGCAACCAGAACCAATCTTTATTTAAGAATTCTATCCCTTCTAACATTTATTCTTCTTCCTCGATTTTTAATAATTCAATAGAACTTAAAATACGCTCTACCATTTCTTCTGCATAGGTGTCATTTCTCCTCCAGGTCATAACGATCTGCTGAAGTACCTGCTCATTGGAAAATCCTAAATGCACATATTTCCCCTGGGCAAGTCCCCCTGACTCGTTCACAGGAATATCGGCTAAGCCATGAGTTTTGAGCCCCTCCTGTCCATTTGGCGTAATGAATTGTTCGTTCTTTATTATAATATTCTGAACTCCTTCGTCCTCTAATCTTACCATGGCACGTTCGGCGGCCTGCCTCAGATCTATGGGGTCGGCCTTGGGGTTTTCCTCATCAGCCTGAGGACCCTGAGCTTCAGCTATCCGTTTTGTAGTACTCACCATGATATAAAAACTGGACTTCAAATCCCCAAAAGCAAAGATGTCTTCTTCTACCTGTCCCTGCAATTCAACTGGTAAATTCGTGTCCTTACGTTCCAGGACTACTGGTGTTGAAATCGTTACTCCGGGAGCTCCATATTCACTTGTCACCCATTCCTTTTTCTCCAGAAGTGTTTTTGACGGATGGCCGAGGATGGTATCATTCATATAACCAAATCCGTAAAACAAACCGAAGCCAACATAGGTGCCAATAACCACCAATACGGCAAGCATTGAGCTCCAAATTATTCGTCGTCGTTTTCTTTTTTGAGCCAGTTCTTCAAGGTATTTCACATCCTCCAGTTTCTCTTCTTCAGTTGGTTC
>JABDPU010000265.1 GCA_013042625.1 Flavobacteriaceae bacterium
GATTTCAGGAGCAGTAGTATCTACTATACTAAATGTAGCTTCCGAACTTGACATATTCCCACAAGCATCGGTAGCTGTAAATGTAACTGTTGCAGAACCAGTGGCACCACAATCTTTAGAAAGACCCGCAAAGTTATTCGACCAGGTTACATCAGAGCACGCATCTGAGGCAGTAGCTCCACCATTACTGGCTAGCCACGCATCAAGATCGGCTTGATTTCCTGCACCATCGCACTCAACAGATAAATCTGAAGCTGCTGTGATTTCAGGATTGGTTGTATCTACTATTGTAAAAGTTGCGGAAGTCTTAGACGCATTTCCACAATCGTCTGTTGCGTCAAACACAACAATTACAGAGCCTGTAGCGCCGCAATCATCTGTTAGTCCCTGGAAATCATTAGTCCAAGTGACATTTCCACAATCATCAGATGCAAGGGCTCCACCGTTGCTGGCAAGCCATGCATTAAGATCTGCCAGATTTCCTGAACCGTCACATTCAACGGTTAAATCTTCTGCAGCAAGATCAATACTTGGATTGGTGGTATCTTCAACGGTAACAACCTGAGTTGCATTGATAGTTCTGCCACATTCATCGGTAAATGTATAATTTACATTGAATGTTCCGCAGCTACCTTCGAATGCTTCAGCTTCACCTTGAACTTCACCACTTATTTCGCACGCTCCACCTTGAACACCATTGCTGTATGACAAGAAACCTGGTACATAATTAGCAACTGCAGCACAGTCGATAGTTACAGCTTCAGGTAAAGCAAATTCTGCTGCTGGAGCGGGATCTACATATATATTAATTGTATGTACTGTTGTATTACCACAATTGTCTGTTGCAGTCCAGGTACGAACAAGCACGCCGCCTTCACAGGCAAGGCCAAGTCCGGATGCATCATCCGATCCATTTGCTTTGTTTTTACCATCGGTACAATTGTCTGAAAAATTAATCGATTCAATAGCTGGAATTTCATCGATACAAGAAACGGTCATGTCCTCAGGATAGTAATCAAGAACAGGAGCTTCAGTATCACCACCTGAATATGACAAGACTATAGGATCGGCTGCATTGCCGCAATCGTCTTGGATCATATAGGTGATTTCACCTTTCCAACCACAATCATCCCCTTTAAAGAATGGGGTTTTTGTTACGTTTATATTTCCACAGTTATCTGTGAAAAGGGCTGCTATCTCTGCTTCAGATGGGCCGACTGGCCTATCAGCATAGCATAATAGAAGTCCGGATTCACCTGTTGGAACCTCGGCATTTTTATCAAGTTCTGGTGGTGAGGTATCTCCACCCATGTACGTGATTTCAGCCGTTGTTGAATTTCCACAAGAATCAGAGATCTCATACAAATAAGTAACGCTCCATTGGCAGTCGTTTCCTTCAGGAGTTCCTGATTTAACGACAGAAATCTCTCCACAATTATCTGTGTAAAGGGCGGCAATCTCAGCCTCTGAAGGACCATTAGGAATTTCGTTGTAACAGAGTTTCATCCCTGCCTGGTCTGGTGGTAATTCACCCGTTAAATCCGGTGGTGAAATGTCCCCACCCATATAATCAAGTTTTAACGGGATGAGATCTTGTTCATCACACTTGATCGTGTAGGTGTAAATCACCGTCCAATCACAATCGTCACCCAATATTTGAGTATCCAGGGTTACTACAAGTTCGCCATCTGCACACTGACTAGAGTACAGATCTGTTACTTCTTCTAAGGTGAATGGCGCCTCCGGGGCATCATCCAGACAAACGAAGAATTGATCGTTTTGAGCCTGCACAGACATAGATACCGAAAACATCAAAAGCATAAAAAGCACAAAGCTCTTTATGCGAGATGACTTCAAATCTCTACGATCTATGCTAAGACAAGTTAAATTCGTAATGGAAAGCCAAAAGGCCTTACCCTTACTTTTGGTAAAATTGTTCATAAACATAACATTTAGATTTAATTAAAATTATTTGCAACATCTAATGATGATAATTCAACCAGAACACATAATAATTCAAGCTTAACTTTAGATTGGGGTAAAAAGAATAGACCTCGCATTCCTATTGGGAAATCGACGATAAATTCAATTTTGAATGATAAGGTTTGTAACAAACTTTATCAGTCATCAAAAAATGCTAGAAATCAATTAAATTGCTATGCTATTAAACAATTTTTCGTGAAGGAATAAACCGATTATTTGAACCCGATTTATTCATTTAAAACGGATAGTGTATTGACACACCTACCGTTACTTCCAAAATTAGATTAATTCATCTGGAATCAAAATGAGTTCAACTAATTTTTCCGTATTTGAACGAAAAGAAAAATGCATTTAATCGGAAAAAAGTTGCTCATTATCAAGATGCAGCTCGGTTATAAACTCAAGTGATCTGGCCATATCCCGGTGAAGAAATTGATCTTTTTCAACAAATGGAACTTCCTTTCTGAAAGCCTTTAAAAAGGACATTATAAAGGGTGAAGATTTACCCGGTTCCCTAAAATACAAGGCCTGAGATGCATTAAACAACTCGATGGCCAAAATATTCTTCAGGTTTTGAATTAACATATAAGTCTGTACCGCAGCATTCGCACCCATACTTACGTGATCCTCCTGTCCGTTTGAACTAACGATGGAATCGGTACTGGCCGGACTTGCCAATTGTTTATTTGCACTAACAATACTTGCGGCGGTATACTGAGGAATCATCATTCCGGAATTCAAACCTGGATTCTTTACCAGAAAATCGGGAAGACCACGCTGACCAGAAACCAACTGAAAGGTCCTTCTTTCAGAGATATTTCCTAATTCTGAAAGGGCGATCTTCAGAAAATCGAAAGCATAGGCCAATGGCTGTCCATGAAAATTACCCCCGGATATGATTTCATCATCGGCATAAAAAATATTCGGGTTATCGGTAACCGAATTGATCTCGGTGATAAAAACCTTCCCGGCATAATCGATGGTGTCTTTTGTGGCTCCATGGACTTGAGGTATGCATCTGAAGGAGTACGGATCCTGTACATTGGTCTTCTTTTTCGCCATCAATTCACTTCCTGAAAGAAAATTTCGGATTCGGCTCGCAGTGTGCAATTGCCCTTTATGAGGCCGGACTAAATGCACCAGGTCATAAAACGGCTCGAGGCTACCATTATAAGCATCCAAAGAAATGCTGGCTATTAAATCTGCGAGATATGAAAGTTTACGTGAAACAAGTAAAGTTTGAATGCCATAGGCACTCATGAACTGGGTACCGTTCAGCAATGCCAATCCTTCTTTTGATTTCAATTCGATCGGTTCCCATCCATTTTCTTTGAGTATTTCCTTTGCGGGAATTATTCTTCCTTCCTTCCAGACTTCACCTTCTCCTATTAGGGGCAGGCACAGGTGTGCAAGCGGAGCGAGATCACCTGAAGCTCCTAAAGATCCCTGAGTATACACTACAGGGAAGATCCCCTGGTTATAAAAATCAATGAGACGCTCAACAGTTTGCAACTGTACACCACTGTGTCCGAAGCTCAAGGATCGGATTTTCGACCAAAGCATGATCTTAACTATTTCCTGAGGCACCTTATCTCCCATCCCACAGGCATGAGACAGCATCAGGTTTCTTTGCAGTACCGATAAGTTCTCATCATTTATCTTGACATTATGAAGCGATCCAAAACCTGTATTTATTCCATAAAACGGTCGGTCACGTTCGCTCAGTCGCTTTTCAAGATATGCGCGGCATTCGGTGATTCGTCTTTTAGAATCTTCTGAAAGTATGAGTTTCTTTTCCGAACGGATCAGATTAAAAATGTCGTCCAAATCAAGAGGTTCGGATGAAACTATATGAACATCAGACATAGGTTGGATTATTTGGGTCAAAGTACAATAATGCCGGAAAATTATCCAAATAAATGTTAATTATAATGTATGCTATCCTTTATTCTCAGGCTTTCGGTAATTTTGAAGACTTAAGCCAATATGAATTATGAAAAAACCAATTCTCTTCATTCTTGTTTCCTTTTTTATGGTTTCCTGTAATCAGGAGACTAAAGAGCAGTATTCGCTAATTTCAGGTTTAATCGAAAACCCGAAAAATGAACTAATCACGATTTATAACGGTCGTGAACAAATTCAGGAAATCACTGTTCAGGAGGATGGAACTTTTCAGGATACCCTCAAACTGGATACCGGCTATTACAGCTTTTCTCATGGTAGGGAACGATCAACCTTTTTTTTGAATTCAGAATACAATCTGACACTGAATTTGAATACGGAAGAATTTGATGAAAGTATTAGCTATGAGGGTATTGGTTCTGAAGTCAATAATTATTTAGCACAGAAATACCTTTATAATGAATCGACAACCGGGAGTACGAAATCACATTTTTCACTTGAAGAATCTGATTATATGGATAAGGTTAATAATATGAAAACCGAATTGCTTAGCCTAATAGAAAAATCAGAGATTACCGATATGACATTCAAGGATTTGGAATCAAAAAATCTTGAATTTGAACGGATCAATGCGCTTCAGAAATATGAGTCCTATCACGCCTATTATGCAGATAAGCCCGATTTTGAAGTCAGTGATGATTTTCTTTCTGAAGAGATCAAATCCATGGATTATAATGATGCCGAAAGCTATAAGGCCATTCCGAGTTATCGGACCCTTGCTAATAGGCAGTTATCAGATAAGATCAATGAAGCTTTAGGTGAAGATTTTAAAAATGGCAGGGCCGAACATTTCAAAGCACTTGAAACATCGCAGATACCGGAACTCAAGGATAGTTATATAGATGGTGTCGGACGATTTATGATTACTCCGGCTAATCCCAACATGGCCGAGATCTATGAATTATTTATGAATAACCTCAGCGATGAAGATGTCAAATCCACTCTGACCGATCGTTATAACAAGAATAAAAACTTAATGGCCGGAATGCCATCGCCGGTTTTCACGAATTATGAAAATCATAGTGGAGGAACAACATCACTGGAAGATCTTAAAGGTAAGTATGTCTATATCGATGTCTGGGCCACCTGGTGTGCACCATGTATCAGGGAAGTTCCATACTTGAAGGAGATTGAGAAAAAATATCATGATCGGAATATCGAATTTGTGAGTACATCCATAGATGTTGCAGCCGATCACAACAAATGGGTTGAGATGGTCAAGGATAAAGAACTCGGTGGTGTTCAGCTGTTTGCAGATAATGACTGGAGTTCACCTTTTGTAAAAGAATATGGCATCGAAGGAATTCCCCGATTTATTTTAATCGATCCAGAAGGTAATATTGTGACTGCTGATGCGCCAAGGCCATCTAATCTGCAGCTCATAGAGATGTTCGAGGAACTAAAATTATAAGGAAGAAGCCACCAAAACGGTGGCTTTTTTATTGTTCCTTTTTCTCTTCTTCTTTGTTCTGTTCTTCCTGGGGTTGAGGTTCCGGTTGTTTAAACAGATCGATAATGGCGTCACCAATATAATTATTGATATCACTCGCCAGGATCGCTTCATAACCCAATTCTGAAGCCGCTATATCTCCGGCTCTTCCATGAAGATAAACACCGAAAACGGCAGTGGAAATTGCATCATACCCCTGACTTCTTAAGCCTGTTAACATACCTGTTAGGACATCTCCGGAACCGGCTGTAGCCATTCCGGGATTCCCAGATGAATTCACAAAAATACGATCCTTATAAATCGTCAAGGTATTCGCCCCTTTTATTACAACCAGGGCATCATATTTTTTTGAGAAGGCCTTTGTTTTGGCAATTTTCTCAAAATCATCCTTCCACTCTCCTATAAGCCTGCTTAGTTCTTTCGGGTGTGGTGTAAGAATCGACTGCGAAGGAAGCAGCTTAAGTAAAGACTTCTTTTTTGATAGTATATTCAATCCATCCGCATCAATAACCAGCGGTGATTTGTTTTTCTTCAAAAATTCCTCTAATGCATCCGAAGATATCTTATCGGTTCCCATTCCAATCCCTAATCCGACAACTGTCGGTTCAAAATCCGGATCGATCTTGCTTAATTTCGTTTCATCAGGATCTGTTATCACCATCGCCTCAGGGACGGCCGTTTGCAAAATGACATAACCGCAAGAGGGAATATAAGTAGTCACCAATCCGGCGCCTATTGAAAGGGTTGCTTTTGCACTTAATACCACAGCGCCTATCTTACCGTGACTTCCTCCTACAATCAAGGCATGGCCATAATCACCTTTATGCGAAAAACGCTCCCTGGGTCTGTAAATAGGCATGACCTCAAACTTCCCGATAAACTCAGCTTCGGCCTGGGTTGTAAACAGGAACTCCTGATCAAGGCCAATATCCAGAATTTCCCATTGCTTGGTAAATCTAGCTGTATCCGGAAGGAAAAATACCATCTTAGGGGAGGCAAAGCTCAAAGTATGGGTGGCCCAGACCACACCATTTTCATCTTCAGGTACTTTATCGGAATATAAGCCTGATGGCATATCAACTGATAAGGTAAATGCCCCGGAAGCACGAAAATGCATAAACAACTGCTTCACCCATTCATCAGCCGGACGATTCAGTCCAATACCAAAAACAGCATCCACAATAACATCATCTCTGCCAATAGTTGGAAAATCCTCTTTACACCCTAATAAAATCGGCCAGTTTTTGGTTACGGTTTTAACACGATCATAGTTAATCAGGAAATCCTTTGATCGCTTATCACTGCAATTCACCACATAAGTAATCACATTATAACCATGCGTTATAAGATGCCTGGAAACCACCAATCCGTCTCCACCATTATTCCCAATCCCGCAGAAAACATGAACGGGTACCTGTGCGCCTTGCATCCTCATATGAAGCCAATTGAAGATTTGTGTGCCGGCGCGTTCCATCAGGTCGGTTGATGAAATACCCTGGCGTTCGGCCGTAAGCCGATCACCTTCATATATCTGTTCTTTGGCGAATATTTTCATCCCCTTATAGAATTAATATTTATATCTTTTCTTATATGAGTAAAAATAATACTTTTGATATGCAATGCTATTAAAATGACAGGATTAATCAACATAGGTATCTGTATACGGAGGGAACATAATTCGACCTCAGAAAATTTTTATATCATTCCTTTCATTACGACCCGTTAGGGTTGTGTTTTATTTTTATCTTCGGTCCTTAATCTGTTTTTCGTTATTACTGATATTCAAAAGTTTACAATTTAAAAAATGAAGGTATTAAAGTTTGGCGGAACGTCTGTAGGTTCCTCCAAAAACATACGCCAGGTAGTTTCCATTCTCGACAAGATGTCAGAAGAATCCAGACTTGCTGTGGTTGTTTCGGCAGTTGGTGGAATAACCGACAAGCTCCTAATTGCGGCCGAATCGGCCGTTAATAAACTGGGTAAATACAAGGATGATTTTGAGAAAATAAAATCCATCCATCTTGACTTAATCGATGACCTGATCATTAATTCTGAACGACCTGTTGCAAAAGAGGTCATTCTGGCTAAACTAACTCAATTGGAGCAGCTGCTGGACGGATTATACCTGATCAATGAACTATCGCCAAAAACCACGGATAAATTATTGAGTTTCGGTGAAGGCATGTCGTCTTACATCATTTCCGAAGCATTAAAATCGGCAAAGGTTAAAGGGGTTCTGAAGAACTCCCAGGAACTGATCGTGACCGATGATCAATTCACCAGGGCTGTTGTTCAAAATGACATAACATATAATAATATCAGGGATTATTTCAAATCTAATGATACCGTCGTTACCATTCTTCCGGGATTTGTTGCCAAATCTGAAAATGGTGAGCTGACAACACTGGGACGAGGTGGATCGGACTATACCGCTGCCCTTGTG
This sequence comes from Flavobacteriaceae bacterium, assembly GCA_013042625.1. Lineage (GTDB taxonomy): Bacteria > Bacteroidota > Bacteroidia > Flavobacteriales > Flavobacteriaceae > SHLJ01. The sequence continues at coordinate 7,839 of JABDPU010000265.1, forward strand.
GCTGCAGCGCTTAAAGCTGATGAGCTTCAAATCTGGACCGACGTGAGTGGTATGTATACTGCAAATCCGAAACTGGTCAGACAAGCCCGTCCAATCAAATCGATATCATACCAGGAAGCCGTTGAGCTATCACATTTCGGTGCCAAAGTACTTTATCCACCAACGGTTCAACCGGTTTTAGAACTGGAGATTCCGATGGTTATTAAAAATACAATGGCGCCCGACGCAGAGGGTACTTTGATTACAAAAACCGGCCGCAATGGTCAGCGACCTGTTAAAGGAATCAGTCATATTAGTGATATCGCCCTACTGACCCTCCAGGGAAATGGAATGGTGGGTATTCCCGGGTTTAGCAAAAGGCTGTTTGAAACCCTGGCCCAGGAAAAGATCAATATCATTTTGATCACCCAGGCCTCTTCAGAACATTCGATTTGCTTCGGAATAAAAGAAAATGATGCGGAACGAGCGAAAAAAGCCGTGGACCTGGCCTTTGAAAATGAAATTGCTTTGCATAAAATCGATCCAATTTTGGTGGAAGGCGGACTTTCCATCATTGCGATCGTTGGTGATAAGATGAAGAATCACCAGGGTATCAGCGGAAGAATGTTCAGTGCCTTAGGAAAGAACAATGTCAATGTCAGAGCCATTGCTCAAGGGGCATCCGAACGAAATATTTCCGCAGTAATTGATGAAAAGGATGTTAGAAAGGCTCTAAACACCTTACATGAAAGATTTTTTGAAGTTGAGACCAAGCAGCTCAACATTTTTATTACCGGAGTCGGTAATGTAGGAGAACGACTTATCGAACAGATAAAGAACCAGGCAGAATTCGTTAAGGAGCGAATGAAGATCAACCTGAGGGTAATCGGATTATCAAATTCGAGAAAAATGGTGTTTGATGACCAGGGGCTTGATCTTACGAATTGGAAAGCCTTGTTGGCTGAAGGGAATGAAGCGGATCTTAACGGATTCCTCGATACAGTTAAAGAACTAAACCTAAGGAATAACATCTTCGTTGATGTGACTGCCAATGATGCTGTTGCGATGAAATATGACGAATATCTCAAGTCGAATATAGCGGTTGTGGCCTGTAACAAAATTGCTTGTTCCAGTGATTTTGATAAGTACAGTGAATTAAAACGCCTTTCGCGAAAGTATAATACACCGTTTCTCTTTGAGACCAATGTTGGTGCAGGATTACCCATAATCGACACCTTGAATCACCTGATCACTTCAGGAGATGAGATTCAGTCTATACAGGCTGTACTTTCAGGGAGTTTGAATTTCATTTTTAATCATTTCAATGACCAGGTGAAATTTCATGATATCGTTAAACGTGCTCAGGAAGAAGGTTATACAGAACCAGATCCACGTATTGATCTAAGCGGTGTGGATGTAGCACGAAAGATTTTGATTCTTGCCAGGGAAAGCGGAACGAAAATGAATTTGGAAGAAATAGAAATGGATTCATTCCTAACAGAAAATGCGATTAATTCGGCTTCGGTTGAGGACTTCTTCAAAACCCTTAATGATGATGAAGCATATTACCAGGAATTATACCGGTCTGCCAATTCGAATAATTGTCGTTTAAAATTTGTAGCAGAGTTCAGCGATGGAAAGGCCAAAATTGGGCTTAAGGAGATTCCTGAGGGTCATCCCTTTTATAATCT
>JABDPU010000270.1 GCA_013042625.1 Flavobacteriaceae bacterium
GAGTTCCTCAGAGCATAATTGAGATTGACATCTAGCAAACGATTATCTAAAAGTAATCGCTGATTTTTTCCAGAAATGATTTTGGTTTGATCTTGAATTCTTCCTCAAGTTCTTCCATTGATTTATCGGCAATATTGATTTTATTGAACATTTGTGCTCTAATAAGATATATGGATGGAATTATAACAGCCATTACAGGAAGAAGGTAAATTAGGCCCAATTCATCTAAAAATTGTGATTCATCATTTATCACTCCAAAAATTTGCCAACAATACATAGCAATTGGAACCAAAAGGGCGTGATACCACCAATGCCTACATGTAAAGAACCATAATAACAAAAGAATTAATGGCACCAATTTTACCATAAATGCCCAAACTAAAGTGTTTACATCGGCATAGTATGTACTCTCTATAGTAAAAAAAGAAGTGTCCCATACTTGAACTTCAGGAACACTTCTATAAATGTAAAACAAGTAAGGAGAAGCTGCAATTAATGTAGCAACTATACTCCCAACAATAAGCCCTTTTTTATCCGTTGGATCCTGGCTTAACTTTAGACTTGTCGACGTTTGTTGTTGTTTGCTCATTTAAATCGATAATGTTTGTTGCCTCTGCAGTAAACAACACCCCACCGAAAATGGCAATCGCTAGTAAAAACTTTTTAGTTTTCATAATTCAAGGGATTTAATTAATTAATTAACACTTCAAAAGTAGCCGTGTGGCGCTGTTTTCGCTGTTAACCAACTGTTAAAAAACTAAGGGTAAATCTCTTGATTACTACGGTTTAACCGTACTATTCTGATTCTAGCTTGTGCGTCGTTTACGTTTTTTTCTAAAAAAAATTTCTTTTTTTTGTTAATTACTGTTCACAAGCTCCAAATCGAGGGCTCTGGAGCGGTTTTTTCCCTGATTTAAGAATATTTTTACTACCTCATCTGGCAATAAAACCTCAATTATATCTGGCCATTCAATAAAAATCCAATGTCCTGAGCCGAGGTAATCCTCAAATCCAATATCCAATGCCTCTAATGGATCATTAATACGATAAAAATCAAAGTGATAAACCAAATCATCCTTTACAGGATATTCATTTACCAGGGAGAAAGTCGGACTGGTTGCCGAAACATGACCTCCCATCGATTTTACCATACTTTTAATGAGCGTTGTTTTACCAACCCCCATTTCGCCATAGAATAACAGTACTTTACTGTCTGCTTTCTGAACAAGGGTCGAGGCTAATTCCCCTATATCATCCAAATCATATTCAATACTGTAATCCATGAACTGCTATGCAATGATAAGAATAAACACCCTAAAATCCAACTAATAATGCATTTTATCGATTATTTATGCATTTTGTCTATGATTATCTTGGGCTGAACACCAAATACGGAATGATCATTTCCTCTAAACTTATACCTCCATGCTGGTAAGTATTCCGGTAATAACTGACATAATGATTATAGTTATTTGGGTACGCAAAAAACATATCGTCGCGTGCAAAAATAAAAGAACTGCTCATCGTTAACGATGGAAGCCCGATACTCCCGGGATCTACAGCTGCCATGACTTCCTTCTCTGCATAAGTCAGACTCCTTCCGGTTTTATAGCGTAAATTTAAGCTGGTATCACGATCTCCAATTACTTTAGAAGGATTCTTCACATTGATGGTTCCATGGTCTGTAGTGATAATCAGTTTGAAACCACTTTGTTGAGCTAAATGAATGATCTCAAGCAACGGTGAGTTTTTAAACCAGCTTAAAGTTAAACTTCGATATGCCTTGTCATTTGAGGCCAATTCCTTTACTACCTCCATTTCAGTTTTGGAATGAGACAACATATCTACAAAATTGTACACGACAACCGTTAAGTCGTTGCTGCTCTTTGAATTGAAATTCTCTACTAATTTCCGTCCAGCTCGTAAACTTGTAATCTTAGTATACTCTGTTTTATAATTATCCAGTCCGAGTCGCTTCATCTGTGCTTGTAGTAACTCATTTTCAAACAAATTCTTACCGCCTTCATCCGTATCATTTTTCCAATATTCCGGATGACGTTTTTCCATTTCTGAAGGCATCATGCCTGAAAAAATAGAATTTCTGGCATACTGGGTTGCTGTCGGAAGTATTGAAAAATAAGGCCGTTCATCTTCCTTCTTGAAATAATTCCCAATCACGGGCTCAATAGCCCTCCACTGGTCGTATCGCAGATTATCGATTACAATAAACAATGTAGGTTGATTTTTACTCAACTCCGGAACTACCCACTCTTTAAAAAGCTGGTGAGACAGCACCGGATGATCATATGAACCATTAAACCAGTCTGGGTAGTTTTTAGCAATATATTTACCAAATTGATGATTGGCTTCACTTTTCTGTGATTCCAATATTTCAATCATTGCCGGGTCATCTATATTCTCCAGTTCTAACTCCCAGTAAACCAGTTTCTGGTAGAGATCAATCCAGCCTTCATAATCATTCACCATGGACAAATCCATCGCAATTTTCCTGAATTCCTGCTGATAACTGGAGGTGGTTTTCTCAGTGACTAATCTCGACAAATCCAGATTTTTCTTCAAACTCAGTAGAATTTGATTTGGATTTACTGGCTTAATAAGGTAATCGGCAATTTTACTACCGATGGCTTCTTCCATTATATATTCTTCCTCACTCTTGGTGATCATTACAACTGGTAGATTTGCCTTTTTCTCTTTTATTTCAGAAAGGGTTTCCAATCCGGTTAATCCCGGCATGTTTTCGTCCAGGAATACAATATCAAAATTCTGATCATCAATTATTTCAATGGCCTCTGTTCCACTCTGACAGGTAGTGACTTTGTACTGCTTTTGCTCAAGAAATAGAATATGTGGTTTCAGCATGTCTATTTCATCATCGACCCACAGAATGTTTATCTCGCTCATATAGTTATCTTTGTAAAAATTAAATTAAAATAGCTTGGACAAAGCTCGCAAACTTACACTACTTAACGATCCAATTTACGGATTTATTACCATCCCCGACCCTTTAATTTTCAGGTTAATTCAGCATCCTTATTTTCAGCGTTTAAGACGAATTTCTCAAATGGGATTATCTTACCTGGTATTCCCAGGTGCCCATCATACCCGGTTTCATCATGCTCTGGGAAGCATGTATCTCATGCAAAAGGCTATTCGTATTCTTCGATTTAAAGACATTGAGATTTCCGATAAGGAAGAATTGGCCCTGTATATTGCAATTTTATTACACGATATTGGCCATGGACCGTTCAGTCATGCCATGGAAAGCAGTATTGTTGAAGGTTTGAATCATGAAGCCATTTCAGGCCACTTTATGAATGCACTTAATGATGAATTCAATGGTGAGCTGACAATGGCTATTTCAATTTTCAAGGGTGAGTATAAACGTAAATTCTTTTTCCAACTCATCTCTGGTCAATTGGATCTTGATCGGGCAGATTACCTGAAACGGGATAGTTTTTATTCCGGAGTTCCTGAAGGCAATGTAAATAGTGAGCGATTGATCTCTATGCTCAATGTATATAACGACGAGTTGGTAGTTGAAGAAAAGGGTATTTATTCAATCGAAAAATTCCTGACCGCGCGGCGTTTAATGTATTGGCAAGTTTATTTACATAAAACTAGCTTAGTAGCCGAGCAATTGATGATCCGTGCTCTAAAACGTGCTAAATTATTAGTTAAGTCGGGTGTTTATCTTAGCGGAAGTAAAGCTTTACAATACTTCCTGAAGAATGACACAGATGCCCGAAATTTTGATGGTAGTGCACTCGAAATATATGCTAAACTTGATGATTATGATATCATCTCTGCGTTAAAAGACTGGCAATATCAGGATGATTTTGTCCTGAAAGAGCTTAGCAGGATGATAATAAACAGGGATCTTCTTAAGATTAAGATTAAGAGTAAGAAGTTTAAATCAGAAAAAATTCAAAGCCACATTTTGTCCATCTCTGAACAATTTAGCCTGACCAAGGAAGAGGCTTCAAATTTTGTATTCCAGGGGGAAATAAGTAATCAGGCATATGAATCAAAGAACGATGGTATTCAAATTTTAATGGAGAACGGAAAAGTTTGCGAAATAACAAAAATTGCCAATCATCTGAATTTAAAAGTGCTTGCTAAACCTGTGACTATGTTTTATATGTGTCATCCTAAGTCTAAACTTTAGCACATTTTTTTTACTTTTGCCACTAATTAAATGGCCCAGTTTCATAAAGCCATCTATAAAAGAAAAATCGGTGAAATTTACTGCTGCTCAAATTGCAGGCATATTAGAAGGAGAAATTGTAGGCGATCCTGATGTTGAAGTTTCCAAATTGGCGAAAATTGAGGAAGGCACTACTGGAACCCTGACGTTTCTCGCAAATCCGAAGTATACACCATACATCTACAGTACTAAGGCATCTATTACTATCGTGAATAGAGATTTTGAACCGGATAATGAAATTCACACAACCCTGATCAAAGTTGATGATGCCTATAAGTCTTTTTCAAGACTCCTTGAATATTACAATCAAATTAAATCGAATAAGGTCGGAATTGAGCAACCTTCCTTCATTTCTGAAAATGCCAAGTATGGAGAACAGGTCTACATCGGTGCATTTTCATATTTAGGTGAGAATGTATCAGTAGGTAATAATGTCAAGATATATCCGAATTGCTATCTTGGAGATAATGTAGAAATTGGTGATGATGTCACTATATTTTCTGGGGCAAAAATTTATTCCAACTGTATTATTGGTAATAATTGTGTGATTAATTCCGGCGCTATTATTGGAGCGGATGGTTTTGGTTTTACTCCAAATGATAAAGGAGAGTACACCAAGGTTCCACAAACCGGAAACGTAATTATTGAGGATTTTGTGGACATTGGCGCTGGAACGACAATTGATAGAGCAACTTTAGGTTCAACTGTTATAAGAAGAGGAGTTAAGCTTGACAATCAGATTCAAATAGCTCATAACGTTGAAATTGGCCAAAATACTGTGATCGCTGCTCAAACCGGTATTGCAGGGTCAACCAAAATAGGACAGAATTGTCAGATTGGTGGTCAGGTTGGTATCGTTGGCCATATCACAATCGGAAATAATGTTAGGATTCAAGCTCAGTCTGGAATAACCAGAAATGTTAAAGATTATGAGGTTTTACAGGGATCTCCTGCCTTAGCTTACAGCGATTATAACAAGTCGTATGTATACTTTAAAAACCTCCCTAAGATAGTTAAAGGTATAAGTGACATAGAAAAAAAAGTAGGTGATAATGATCAGTAAGGAGCATAATCAAACAACTATTGAAAAAGATATTTCTCTTTCCGGAGTGGGTTTGCACACCGGAAAGAATGTTACTCTTACGTTCAAACCGGCGGAGGCTTTTAGCGGATATGCTTTTAAACGCGTTGATTTAGAAGGAAGCCCGTTGATTGAAGCTGATATTAATTATGTAACCAATACACAAAGGGGAACATGCCTGGAGAAAAATGGTGTCACCATTCAAACCTGTGAACATGTACTGGCCGCACTGGTTGGAATGGAAATCGATAATGTTATTATCGAACTTGATGCCTCAGAACCTCCTATAATGGACGGTTCATCAAAATTCTTCGTTGAAGCCCTGGAGAAAGCAGGAAAGATTGAACTTGATGCCAAACGCGAGGAATATATCGTTAAGGAGGTTATCTCATATGTTGATGAAGAATCGGGAAGTGAGATTACTATAATTCCTTCAGATGAATACCAGGTCACCACAATGGTAGATTTTGGAACAAAAGTTCTTGGAACTCAGAATGCTACCCTTACACATATTTCGGATTTCAAAACAGAAATAGCCGACTCAAGAACCTTTAGCTTTCTGCATGAACTTGAAATGCTCCTTGAAAAAGGTTTGATAAAAGGCGGAGACCTGAATAATGCTATTGTTTATGTGGATAAAGAATTGTCAACTGAAACGATGGAGCGGCTGAAGGAAGCATTTAAAAAGGATAACATCGCGGTGAAACCCAATGGCATCCTTGATAATTTAACCCTGCATCATCCAAATGAAGCGGCACGTCATAAACTCCTTGATGTAGTGGGTGATTTAGCATTGATCCGAACTCGAATTAGGGGAAAAGTAATTGCAAACAAGCCTGGCCACTTTGTCAATACACAATTTGCAAAGAAACTGTCAAAGATCATCAAAATCGAAAAGCGCAATAAGGTCCCACAAATTGATCTGAATCAACTACCTCTTATGGATATTAATCAGATCATGGACATGCTGCCACACAGGCAACCGTTTTTGTTGATCGATAAAATATTTGAACTATCGAAATCTCATGTCATCGGGACTAAGAATGTAACGATGAATGAACCGTTTTTCGCTGGTCATTTCCCGGGAGCCCCTGTAATGCCCGGAGTACTCATTGTTGAAGCCATGGCTCAAACCGGGGGAATACTGGTGCTGAGCACAGTTCCTGATCCGGAAAACTATCTGACCTTCTTTATGAAGATCGATAAAGTTAAGTTCAAACAGAAAGTGGTTCCGGGAGATACTTTGATTTTTAATTGCGATCTGATTACACCAATCAGACGTGGAATTTGCCATATGCAAGGGTATGCTTATGCTAATGGAAAGCTTTGCGCTGAAGCTGAACTTATGGCTCAAATAACTAAAGTTAAATAATTATGAATCAACCTCTTGCATATGTTCATCCTGGCGCAAAAATCGCTAAGAATGTTGTTATAGAACCCTTTACGACAATCCATAATAATGTTATTATAGGTGAAGGAACCTGGATTGGTTCAAATGTTACTATAATGGAAGGGGCCAGAATAGGGAAGAACTGTAATATATTTCCTGGTGCTGTAATCTCTGCGATTCCACAGGACCTGAAATATAATGATGAGGATACCACAGTAGAAATTGGTGACAACGTAACCATTCGAGAGTGTGTAACGATAAACCGGGGCACATCCGATAGAATGAAAACAGTAATAGGAAATAACTGCCTGATTATGGCCTATTGCCATATCGCACACGATTGCATTGTAGGTAATAACTGCATTTTTTCCAATAACAGCACCCTTGCGGGGCATATCACCGTTGGTGATTATGTAGTCCTGGCCGGAATGACTGCTGTACATCAGTTCTGCTCGGTAGGAAAACACGCTTTTGTTACAGGAGGATCTCTAGTTAGAAAAGATGTACCTCCATATGTTAAGGCTGCCCGTGAGCCTTTATCCTATGTTGGAATCAACTCGGTTGGACTGAGAAGAAGAGGATTCTCAACGGAAAAGATTCGTGAGATTCAAAATATATTCAGAATACTTTATCAAAGGAATTACAATACAACCCAGGCCTCAGAGTTAATCGAGGCCGAAATGGAAGCTACCCCGGAACGTGATGAAATTTTACAATTTATAAAAAACTCACACAGGGGAATCATGAAGGGTTATGTAACATCCAATTAAAACCATACTATGGCAACAACTTCAGATATACGCAACGGACTTTGCATTCGATACAATCATGATATTTTCAAAATTATTGAGTTTTTGCACGTTAAACCGGGAAAAGGACCTGCATTTGTTCGAACTAAACTTAAAAGTGTAACTACAGGAAAGGTTATCGATAACACGTTTTCAGCTGGACATAAAATAGATGATGTTAGAGTGGAGACCCATAAATTTCAGTTTCTCTACAATGATGTGGACACCTATCATTTTATGAATACAGAAGACTACTCTCAAATCGAACTTCAAAAAAGCACTTTAGATGCTCCCG
>JABDPU010000271.1 GCA_013042625.1 Flavobacteriaceae bacterium
TAGTTCATTATTGAGTGACGGTAAAATTAACAACAACGAAACCGATTTGTTTCGAAGGCGCCTTCGAATCAGCCGGCCATTTATAAGACAAGGCTGTCTTTTTTGCGGCATCATACAGGCAGTATGCTCCTGTGGTCCCACGTTTTCCAGGGACGGCATTTACAACTCGTCCGCCGCGATCAACATGGACTTCCACAACAACGCGACCTTCTTCATCACAGTCTGGCACAAACTTTTTCTTTGTTGGGCGGCCTCGGCCATTCAAACCATAACCTACACCTCCGCTTCCGGTTCCTGGCTGACCAAAATAACTAGGAGCATAAGGATCGCCATCGATCTGGCCTTTATCACCAGCCCTATCATCATCACCTTCATTTCCGGTTTCAGTACCATCCGATTTACCTATTCCACCGATGAGATCATCGATATTTTTCTCCTTGGCTTCACGTTCCTTGCGTTCACGCTCAAGTCGTTCTGCCTCAGCTTTAGCCTTGGCTTCTGCTTCAGCTTTTCTCTTGGCCTCAGCTTCTTCAGCTTTTTTTATAGCTATTTCTTCAGCATTTTCCTCTGTAAGGACTTCCTCTTTGGCACTTTCCTGTTTAGCCGGTTCAGGTTGGGATTCCTGTACTTTAGGCTGCTCATTGTTATCAACCGGTTCGGATCGGATAGGTTCTTTGGGTTGGATTTGTCCACTTCCAAAATCAGTGGTTCCAAAATTCACAGCGATACCATATTCTTCAGGGGGATCCATATACTTCGGACCAACAATAAAGATGAGCAGAATGATCAACAGTCCGATTACCATTGTCAACCTCGCCGAATCCTTTTCATGTTTGGTCTTAAGTTTGAACATATTACTGGGGTTTAACTGCCAGAATAACTTTAAATTTATTCCGGTTCGCGATATCCATGACCTTAACCACATTATCTATGGGAACCGATTTCTCAGCTCTTAATACAATAGTCGGTTTTGTCTCCTCGGAAAGCATCGTTATAAGCTGGTTTTCGAGTACACTCTCCCCTACTCGTTTCTGATCTATATAATAGGACAGGTCTTTTTTAATACTGACGGACACCGATTTTTTATTTTCGGTTTTTCCACTGGCTTTAGGCAAGACAATATCTATAGCATTAGTCGTGACCAGGGTTGAGGCCAGCATGAAAAATATTAACAACAGAAACACAATGTCGGTCATTGACGACATGCTGAACTCTGGAGTAACCTTATTTCTTCCTCTGATATTCATCTATACAGGTTCATTTAAATGATCAAGGAATTCAACTGAATTCGCTTCCATCTTATGAATAACCTTATTTGTCCTAACCACCAAATGGTTATAAGCAATATAGGTTATGATACCTACAACCAATCCTCCAACGGTTGTTGTCATGGCCGTATACAGTCCATCTGCCAGCAATTTAATATCGATCTGCCCACCGGAGTTGGCAATTTCGAATATTGATAATATCATTCCAATAACCGTACCAAGGAATCCTATCATTGGTGCGGCACCGGAGATAGTGGCTAAAATACTGACGTTCCTCTCGAGTCCGTAAACTTCAAGTCGTCCGGCATTTTCAATGGCGATATTGATATCTTCCAACGGGCGTCCAATCCTTGTAATTCCCTTATTGATCAATCTTGAAACCGGAGAGTTTTGTTGTGCACAAAGCATTTTTGCAGCATCAACTTTTCCATTGGAAACACTTTCTTTGATTTGATTCATGAAATTTGGATCGACCTTGGATGCGGCCTTGATTGCAAACAGCCTTTCAAAATAGATATAGGAAGCTACCATCAGCAGCACGAAAAGCAACATAATGATGATCTGTCCTGCTATTCCTCCACTCTGAATGAGTTCGATAATTGACAAGGTCTTTTCAACTGATTCCTCATCGGTTAATAGTTCTACATCCTCTTGAATGGCAATCATAAGTGAGGTTTTTAACATACCACAAAGTTGTTAATTAATACTGAAATATAACGGCTTAAATCGAGATTAAGTATTTAAAACCACATTCTGGTTAAGAAGAAGGTCAAAGCACCTGCAATAAAGCCAATTGCAGCCAGCCATGCTATTTTTCGCATATACCAGAAAAAGTCCATTTTCTCCATACCCATAGCTACAACACCGGCCGCAGACCCTATAATCAACATACTGCCTCCGGTTCCGGCCGAATAGGCGATGAAATGCCAGAGTTGATCATCAACAGGTTCAGAAAACATTCCAAGACTTGCGGCAACAAGCGGAACATTATCGATTACTGCAGATCCAAATCCAAGTAATATGATTACAATATCAGAAACCACAGTTCCAGGCATTTCGGAGCCCAACATTGGCATGACATCTTGAAGATTTAATGCAAAATTGAATAACAGGCCTAACGATTCCAGGGCCGCAACAGCCATAAGAATCCCAAGGAAGAACAGTATACTGGGCATTTCTATTTTCGAAAGTGAATGATGCACCGGACTGTGATGCGCATGTGCATCATGCTCATGCCTTTCAACGGCCGACATGCTGAACTTAGACGAGCTGTATAACTCGGCAAAAACGGCTACCACTCCAAGTGCGAACATCATCCCTACATAAGGTGGTAAATGCGTAACTGTTTTGAAAACCGGTACGGAAATAATAGCTCCTAATCCAAGATATAGCATGATTGAGCTATATGATGACTTCGGACCGCTATCCTCTTCCTCAACAATATCAATCTCACCCTTGAAAGCTGGTAACATAGAAGCGATAAAAGTTGGAATAATCATACAAACCAATGAAGGAATAAACAAGTATTTAATCAGGTTCAGGGTTGTAACCTTATCCCCAATCCACAACATCGTGGTGGTAACATCTCCAATTGGAGACCAGGCACCTCCGGCGTTGGCTGCAATTATTATCAAACCGGCATACCAAATACGTGAACTCCTGTCAGGTACAATTTTTTGAAGTATAGAAATCAATACAATTGTCGCAGTTAAATTGTCTATGATCGCCGACAGGATAAAGGCCATAATACAGAAGAACCATAGAATTTTTCTTTTGCTTCTGGTCTTAACAAAATTCTTTATGGTTGAGAAGCCATCAAAATAATCGATGATCTCAACAATGGTCATCGCTCCGAGGAGGAAGACTAATATTTCGGCGGTTTTACCAAGGTGATGTAGCAAGGTTTCCTCCAGGTAGTGCATTTTATCTTCATGGCCTAACAATCCGAAGTTCTCCAGCAACGCATGTTTTCCGGAGTCAAACCATTGATCAAAATCGTCAATCCCAAGAGATATCATAGCCCAACTCAAGGCCATCATAATAAGGGCCGGTATGAGTTTGTCAACTTTTAAATTATGTTCAAGGGTGATTGCAAGGTATCCAACGATAAAGATTACAATGATTAAGGTCTCCATAGGATGGTTTTTCGATTAGTTAGGATTAGGTGAGTACCTTAACAAATATAAAAAACTCTCGAACTTATTGACAAAATTCAGAATTAATTATGGCTGGTATATTTTTCCGCTGGAATGATCATGCCTCGCACCTGTAACGCTGCTCAGGCAATTAACTTCTTCCCTGAGTTTAAGAATTCCGAGGAATCCAAAAACCAGGGCCTCCTTGAAATTGATGGTATTCATCTCGGGAATAACTATTGGATTGTCCAGGTAATGTTCTATTCTATCTATAAGGAAACTGTTCAATGCACCTCCACCGGTTATCAGAACCGAGGAAATATCAAGCTTATTTAACTGATTGGCAATCTGAAACCCAATATGTTCTGTAAAGGTCCGCAGCTTGTTTTTTGTTGAAAGCTCAGACTTCGATAATATGGGATTAACCTTTTCCTTAACCCATTCCAGTCCAAGGGATTTTGGTGCAGGGAGTTTATAAAACTGTAATCCGTTGAGATCATTTAATAGCTGCTCATCAATCTTTCCTGAACGAGCCAGGTCACCATTGTGATCATAAGGCAAATCAAACAGTCCGGCCAATTCGTTTAAGACAATGTTAACCGGACAAATATCGAATGCTATTCGCTGGCCATCCTTTTCATAGGAAACATTTGAAAACCCACCCAGGTTAAGGCAGGCATCATATTCACTAAATAGATATTTGTCCCCAATAGGGACGAGAGGAGCGCCTTGCCCTCCCAATTCAACATCCTGAACCCTGAAATCGCATACAACCGGCACGCTTAGAGCTTTAGCAATTTCAGGCTGATTGCCTATTTGATACGTAATCCCCTCTTGAGGTTGGTGCAAAATGGTATGACCATGAGAACAGATGGCGTCCAGACCGGTAAGCTGTTCTTTATTCAGATACTGACGAATCGTTTCCGATAAAAACCAGGTATACTCAGTATCGAGAGCTTTTAATTCAGACATGTCCTGATCAATCCCATGTTTCAGTTTAATGCGCCATTCTTCAGAATACGGAATGGTAATCGCATCTATGATGCTGTAACTCCATTTGTGATTAAATTGAAAGGAGGCATAACATAGGTCGATCCCATCCAGGGAAGTTCCCGACATCACTCCAATGACTTTATACGAATCCTTTTTCATATTCGTAAAAATAGAAAGGAAAATTGAATATATCTCATTTATGGAGTATCTTTGAATTCCTTTTTTACGAATCTTTTAATTGCATTTTACATATGGATTTTAGCCTTTCTGAAGAGCACCTTATGATACGGGATGCTGCCAGGGATTTTGCCAATACAGAGCTTCTTCCCGGCGTTATTGAACGCGATGAAAAACAGGAATTTCCAGACGAATTAGTCAGGAAAATGTCGGAATTAGGATTCATGGGAATCATGGTTGATCCTCAATACGGTGGAAGCGGTATGGATACCATATCCTACGTGTTGATTATGGAAGAGCTTTCGAAGATCGATGCTTCAGCCTCTGTAATCGTTTCGGTGAATAATTCACTTGTTTGCTATGGTTTGCAAGCCTTCGGTAGTGATCTTCAGAAGGAAAAATACCTGACCAAGCTGGCTGCAGGAGAGCTAATTGGCGCCTTTTGCCTGAGTGAACCCGAAGCCGGAAGTGATGCCACCTCTCAAAAAACAACTGCCATTGATCATGGTGATCATTATATTCTTAACGGAACCAAAAACTGGATTACCAATGGCGGCAGGTCTGATATTTACCTTGTAATTGCTCAGACTGACAGAGATAAAGGCCACAAAGGCATCAACGCTTTTATCGTGGAAAAAGGGATGCCCGGATTTGATATTGGGCCTAAGGAGGATAAATTAGGAATTCGCGGTAGTGATACGCATACGCTCCAATTCAATGACGTTAAAGTTCCGAAGGAAAACAGAATTGGAGAGGATGGCTTCGGATTTAAGTTTGCGATGAAAACATTATCGGGTGGAAGAATTGGAATTGCAGCCCAGGCATTAGGTATAGCATCGGGTGCTTTCGAAATAGCTAAAAAATATTCTAAAGAACGTAAGGCCTTTGGTACAGAAATCTGCAATCACCAGGCTATCGCTTTTAAGTTAGCCGACATGCATACTGAAATTGAAGCGGCCAGGCATCTTGTAATGAAAGCCGCCTGGGATAAAGACCAGGGTAATAATTACGATCTCTCCAGTGCCATGGCAAAACTGTACGCTTCCAAAGTTGCCATGGAACAAACTGTTGAAGCCGTGCAGATCCTTGGCGGAAATGGTTTTGTTAAGGAATATCATGTCGAACGAATGATGCGCGATGCTAAGATCACCCAGATTTACGAGGGTACAAGTGAGATCCAGAAAATTGTGATCTCGCGATCTGTTTTAAAGGATTAATAATCAATTGATTCATTATTCCTGTCAAATGCCATAATTGATACTGATTTTCGTGAAATTCTGACTTATTCAGTTGGCAATTTCAAGGTGATCTGCGTACCAGAGGGTTCATTGTCTTGATCAAAAAGGTCGATTATGGAAAGGCTGTAGGCATTTTTGTAGTTCTTTGAAAAATTCTTTAATCGCTCCTGGGTTAGTTTAATACCAACTGATTCCTGCCTATGGATTTTTTTTGATTTTATTTCCGCAGATCTTTGCCTTCCAATGCCGTTGTCAATAATATCGATTTTGACAAATGACTTATTTTCCTTTTCGACTTTCACCTTTAATTTTTTATTTGTTTTTTTTAATGACAAGCCATGCCAAATCGCATTTTCAATAAAGGGTTGAAGAATTAAAGATGGGATTTTTATAGTATCAAGATTGATGTTTTCGGTTATATCTATTAAAAAATCAATTTCATTGTTGAATCTTATATTTTCTATATTCACATATAATTCTATGGTCTCCAGTTCATCTGCCAGCGACACCTCATCTTCCCTGGATGATGATAAAATCAACCGGATCAGTTTAGAAAACTTGTTCAGGTAATAAACCGCATTTTCCTTTTCACTATCGATGATATAGCGTTTAATGGAGTTCAATGAATTAAAAATGAAATGCGGATTCATCTGACTCCTTAAGGCCGACACTTTTAATTCGGCCAGCTCTTTATCAAATTGCATCTTAATGGATTTTATTTTTTCTGACTCGGCCTGCTTACTCAAATCCCTAACATCCGCCTCAAGCTGAGTTTGAATTTTCTCCCTTAATTCTTCATTCTCCTGTAGTTGAAGTATCAATTTCTCTTGAGATTCATTTCGTTCGCTGAGAATTATCTTCTGCTTATGTCCAAGTCCAAGAGCAAACAAAATATTTTCTAAAATAAATGCGAAATATAGAAGGGTATAGGCAGCCTGTACATCTTCTTCCCGCGCTAGTAGTTGGTTGTAATGATACAATGAAATGTAAGAGCAAATGGACAATGTCAACCCGCCAATAATGATATAGTATTTAAGTTTGTTTTTAAGTTTAAAAAACAAAACATAAACGACTATACTTATTAATGTCATTAAGGGAACAAAAATAAAATTATAGGATATTGAAATAAGTTGACTATCATATGATCTTTCTTCAGAATCTATAGTAACTAGAGATATGATCAAGAATATAGCACAAATAACAATAAGCAGATATATGGCCTTATAACAATAATCAGCCCATCTCGGAAATTCAGACCGTACATCCAGGAATTTCATTGTGAAGAAGAAATATATTATGTAATACGCCTCGGTATAAAAAACCCGAAAACGTTTTATTCGTTCAACAGGTTCCAGGAGATCATTAATAAATCCTTTATCAACAAAAATAAGATGGGCTAGAATTATGGTAAATGTATATGAACTATAAAGCAGATACAATTTATCTCTATGCTGCAGATACAAGAGAAGATGATAAATTGATAATACAAAAAGTATTCCTAAGGTAAAAGTCAGGATACCATTATCATGCGGATAATCTAACGGGTTCTGTATAGAAGAAAAAATCAATTATTACTGATTTAACAGTTCGATTAAAGCATTCTTCTTTAACCTGGAAATAGGGATGGACGTATTATCATTCAACACCAGATATGGGCCGTCAGTTCTAACAAATTCTTTAATATGATCAATGTTTACGAAATAAGAATTATGAACTCTAAAAAAGCGATCATTATTAATTAACTGCTCAATATCTTTTAACTTCTTTGATAACATTTCCCTTTTGGAGTTGGTGAAATAAACCTCGGTATAATTTCCATTCGATTTACAATATCTTATCTCATCCGGACTAACAAAAATGGTTTTCCCGGATAACGGAATAGCTATTTTACTTCGTTCGGTTTTGGGGGTTATGCTCTGAATGACCTTCTTAATTTCGAATCCAAGATCATCTTTTGATTTATTTGCCTTGACTCGTTCGACCGATTTAACAAGATCGTCTGAATCAATAGGTTTCAGTAAATAATCAATGGCATTTTCCTTAAATGCTTTGATCGCATAGTTGTCAAAGGCTGTTGTGATGATAAGGTCAAACCCGCGAAATGTCAACTTGGATAATAATTGAAAACCATCCATCTCCGGCATTTCAATGTCCAAAAAAACACAATCGGGTTTTAAATAATTAATCGCTGAAATGGCCTCGACCGGATTTGTAAAGGCGTCACAAACCTCCACGTCCTGGCAAAAGTTCTCGATCTCCCATTTCAGGTTCTTGATGGCATTAGATTCGTCGTCAACTATAATCGCTTTGATCATTTGTTTGGGTATTGTAATACTCAAATATAGTCAGCCAGACCAGAGGTCTGAATAAAAACATATAAACTGCAGGAATATATGTATAGGTGGCTCTAAATATAATATAGATGACATTAGGGCCTCTGTTTCCTGTTCCATTTCAATTTACAACTTTATTCACTTAATCTACAAAGAATTACGACCCACACATACAATTTCAATTAGTACGAAAAAGCTATTACACTACTTTGAAATCATCAAAAGTCAATGATCAACATGAAAACCTGTTCATAAAATCATAACAATGAAACTAAAATCAATTCTTCTGGTTGCTATTCTCCTTTTTGTTGTAACCATGCAAGCCCAGACCTTTCAAGACGATTTTGCCCGCGAAAAGAATGGTGATTTCCCCTCAAAATGGGATTTAATAAAAGGCAGCGCTCAAGTCGGTACATTTGAAGAGATTAAAGTTACCTATCTCGAAAACGGCTCCATTATCACACCTAAAATTGGTAATAATGAATACTTGTCAGACAACTTTATGCTTGAATTTGATGCTTATTTTGATAAAATCACAACCCAATTTCACAACGACTACTATAAGGTGCGATTCTGGAATGGTACTAAGCATGGAGACTATAATAATAGAACAGGTAGTGGTTTTTACCAACCACTAACGTTGTATCGCCATGGTGCTCAAATTAAGGGGAATGATAAGGTTATCGGCCCTATTAACCATACTGTATATAATAATGAATTAAAGGCCATTGAAGGTACCTGGCGGTTTATTGCAATACAATTTGATAGAGGCACATTGAAAGTTTTCATTGATGGGGCTCAAATTCTCAATATCCCCAATTACAAACTGGAACCAAGCATGATCTCAATTGAAGGTTATACGCTTACATCTGGAGCCCCTCGTAATCTCACAATCAAAAATGTTGTCCTTTCGGGTATAAAGGACGGGGCAGACACTTCCACTTCAGGTTCAGAAACTGAAAATACATCAGTGTCTACCAACGGGAATGATACAGATTCAAATTCTAATACTAACGACCAGAACAGCGAAACGTCAACTGGTGAAACAACTTTTTCAGGTCTTGAAGCCCTGGACGAAGGCAATGGTATAGGCTGGCGATTAAAAGGAAGAGACCCACAATTTTATGGTAATATTGGTAGAAATGCTATTGATTTTAGCGCTAATAGTACTCCAGGGGGTGATTATGGAGCTACTGGCTGGAGTTCTATGGCAATTGGTAATGAAGTGCTCTCATCAGGATCCTATTCTATTGCCATGGGAAATCAAGCCTATTCGAGAAACACGCACTCTATAACACTAGGATTTTGGTCTAGTACTGAAGGAAAAAGCAGTTTAGCAATTGGGGACAATGCAAGAGCTTTAAAAGATTATTCAATAGCTTTAGGTTATCATGCAAGTGCCGATGGAAAAAATGCTGCCGTACTAGGTAATGAATCAAAGGCTACCGGACTTAAATCGTTTGCTATTGGGTCTAAGGTAGAAGCATCAGGTGATTACTCTACAGTTATGGGATTGAATTCAATTGCCCATGGTCATAGTTCTTTTGCTATTGGGCAAGAGGTTAAGGCTCTTGGAAGTAACACCATAGCAATTGGATATAAATTAAAAGCGAATTCCACTAACTCAATAGCTTTGGGACATTTTAATATTGGTGAAGGAAATCTTGCTTTTTATCAAGAAACAGATCCTCTATTTGAAATTGGCAATGGTGATGCTAATGCCGCTTCAAACGCAATGACAGTTTTGAAAAATGGAAATGTTGGAATAACAGAACACCAACCTAAAACTAAACTGCAAATTACAGGAGGTACAGATGCATCATTGAATAATGGCACAGGCTTTTTGCTCATCGGAAAGGAATTGGATAAAAATATTGTATTTGATAATAATGAGATAATAGCGAGGGATAGCGGCAGCGCATCAACTCTTTACTTTCAACGTAGTGGCGGCGATGTTCATGTTGGTGGTGCCTTAGCCCATTCATCCGATAAAAGGCTAAAAAAAGACATTACAGAACTTTCATACGGACTCAAAGAAATTTTGCTATTGAAGCCCAAGAGTTATAACTGGAAGAACAGAACAAACACACTTAGATCATTAGGCCTGATCGCCCAGGACGTACAAGCAATTATCGATGAAATCGTGCGAGAAGGAGAAGATGCAGATAAAACCTTAAGCCTGAATTACACAGGACTTATCCCGGTGTTGGTAAAGGCTTTGCAGGAGCAGCAGGCCATAATTGATGGTCAAAACAAAAAAATAGACCATCTCTCCTCTCATCTGGCCCTAAAACAGGATGAATTAAACGGTCTTAACTCTCGAGTTAAACAAATTGAATCACTTTTAAATATCGACAACTAATGAAAACCAAGCAGATTCGCAGCATTTTGGTCTTTCTTCTTCTTTACTCCCCCGTTCAGGCCCAGCTTATGGAAAAACTTAAAGAGCGCGCCAAAGAAAAAGGCATTGAAACCAGCAATGAGGTGACCTATGACAGTACGGCCTATGATCCAAATATGAAAATGGATGATGACGAAGATTCAGAAGAATTGGTGATCAGTTCTCCGGAAGATTTTTTTAATAAGGATGTGGTCATGACCCTATATGACGCCAATGGCCAAGTAACGCAAACGTCCTATTTCGATGCTCAGAAAATCGCTATGCGTACAGAGATGGCCGGTAATCCGAATCCAATTTATCACGACGGAGAGGGAAAAATCTATGCTTATAACGACGACAAGACCCGTTATGAATCCATGAAATTATTAGGCTCCAGTGCCATGGGATTTATGACTGCAGGGATGACAACACAAATCTATAATCTCCCTCAAGAGCCCTATTTTAATGCCCTTCGTGCCTTAGAAAAAATTGATTCCGGTCTTAATTTCATTATTCTTGAAATGGCTTTTATCTATCAGCCTAAGCACTTTGAGAAAAACGACTTCTATATTCCCTCGCCAATTAATTGTGGAGCAAATACCTGCCTTCGATTTGACTATACCAATCCTGAATACGCAGGCAGCTACATCGTATTCGATTCACGAGGGCAATTGCACGAATTTAATATCACCTCATCAAAACGCATATTTGAAGACAACCCTGCGGGTCGTTTCGTATTTAAATATAAACCCTGTACGGTAGAACTCCCGGAAGCCGTAGAACAATCTTTGATACCCGACCCATTAAAAAAGGGAATTGATCTGGGCGATGGCTTGGAGCCTTGGAAGAAGAAAAAAAAAGAGAAACAAAAACAAAAAGATAATTGATCATGAGACCAAAAATAATAGTATTAATAACAATTTGCTTTTTCATAGCTAATGGTTCCCACGCACAAGACCCGACTCAAAAAATATTGAAAACAGTATTTGGGCCTAAAAAATCTGTAGAAAAATTACCGGAAACCTATGCATTCAATTGGGAATTTAAAACCAAATTAGAAATGGTGGGAAAGAAAAAGTCACAAAATGGTGAATACCAAATGAATTATTTTATCAATAAAAATAAAGATTACTACGCCATTGAATACGAAAATGAACAAACAAGGCAAGTTGGTGGCAAGGTAAAAATGGTTTTAGATTTTAAATCGGAAGCCATGGTCATGCTTAGTGAGTATGGTGATAGAAAAATGGCTACAATTACAAAACTAAAAGATCCGTCAAAAAAGAAAATAAAAGATAAAGATCGTAATTATACCTACAAGGAAATAGGAACCAAAACCATTTTGGGTTATGAATGCTATGGTATCGAAATTGAGAATAAGAAATCCCTTGCTGTGCTTTATTTCACCCTGGACGCCCCCGTAAACTTTAGTGCTTTCTTTGCCTTTTCCAGCGAAGCAGCACCAAAAGGGTTTAGCGACCCCGAATTATTTGATGTACTCAAAGAGGAAGCCTTATTAATGGAAATGAAAATGACCGACAAAAAGAAAAATCAAAGTATGTCAATGACGGCCATTAGTCTTGAAGAGGTGAAGATTGAATTCCATAAAAAAGATTATGAATTTATGAAGCTGGGGTTTTGACAGATTTAATTTAAGATTTTATAATTAGTCATTATTAGTAAATAAATAAAGAAGGATGAAACTTAAAACGATAATTCTAAGCTCAATTATAATATGCTTTAGTTGTAAAACAGACAAAAAACAACCAATTGAAAATACGGAGGAAGTAAATAAGGACGAGACAATAGAAATCATTACTAATGCCATGGAATTTATCACCCAGGACACCATCCCATCTGGCTGGCAGACTTTCAGGTATATCAACAATTCTCCCGAGGCCCATTTTATCCTTTTTGATAAATATCCGGAAGGAAAGACCATCGCGGATACCAGGAAAGATATTTTTCCTCCTTTTGATAAGGGGATGGAATTGATCATCGAAGGGAAAATGGAAGAAGCGATGAATGCATTCGGTGAATTACCTGAATGGTTCTCTGAGATCGTATTTACGGGAGGTTCAGGATTGATCTCTCCCAATCAGCTAAATACCTTTACCTTGAAATTGGACCCGGGGCTATACATATTGGAGTGTTATGTAAAGATGGCCAATGGTCAATTCCATTCTTCGATGGGCATGGTTAAAGAGATACATGTCACAGAAGAAAGCAGTGATCATCAACCTCCTGAAGCCATGATGAATGTAGCAATATCCAGTGTTAATGGGATAGTTATCAATGACACAATAAGGAAAGGAGAACAGACCTTTAAGGTGTTATATGAAGACCAGATCGTTCATGAGAATTTTGTAGGCCATGACCTCAATCTCGCAAGACTGGAGGACGACGCAGATCTGAATGCCCTGGAAGCCTGGATGAATTGGGCCAATCCAACCGGTTTGAGAACGCCGGCTCCTGCGGGAGTCACTTTCCTGGGAGGTACAAATGATGCGCCGGCAGGATCGGTACAGTATTTTACTGCTAATTTGACACCTGGAAATTACGTTCTTATTTCCGAGGTTCCTGATCCTTCCAAAAAAGGAATGTTGAAACGATTCAGAATTACAGAAAAATAGATACTTATCAGCTGCATTATAAAGAATTAATATTCCTCTTGTACCTATAAAATATCCTTTTTCATCCGAATTTATTACCTTCGGTATCCTTTGCAATAATTCATTAGAAGGTATTGTAATTTAATAAGTTGAAGCGGAAAAGAAGGACCATATTATCTACCGTCTTAAGCACATTAGGAATCTGCTTGATACTACACGCCCAAACAAATATACCACCTGATCTTGATGCCGAAGGCAATCAACCCTATTGTCCACTGCAAAGCATGCCAATTGTAACCAGTTTTACTATTGATGATCCCGATGATTCCGAGATTGAATCTTTAAATATTCAAATCACAAGCGGTTATGAGATAGGTTTGGAGCAATTATTACTTACGGGAA
>JABDPU010000275.1 GCA_013042625.1 Flavobacteriaceae bacterium
TCGTCAATACCCAAAGTAATAAAGGTGGTGACATTAAAAGGCGATATGTTGGGTTCTTTGCATGAAAATAACTTATCAACCAGATATTCCTGTTCTTCAACCGACAGTTTTTTTCCGGTTTTAATAGACAGGCTACTTGATAAGGATTTGGCGATTAAATCACTTAAACTGAAATTATGTCCCGGCACCTGGTCTTCAACATCCCTAATAAGTTGCTGGAGGACCAATTCTAACTCATCTTCATTCATCTCTACCGGCATGCCTGTAATTTGGATTTCATCCTTTGCCGAGATCTCCAGGATAAAACCGGCCTGAACGAGCTGCGGTGTCAAGTCTTCAATTATTTTTATTTCATTGGAAGAAAACCCTAATTTCTTCGGAAACAGCAATTGCTGACTCACGCCTTCCTTCACGGTGATTCGTTCGAGATAGGATTCATACAACACCCTTTGATGGGCACGATTTTGATTGATAACTAACAAACCTGATTTGATGGCCTTAACAATAAATTTATTATGTATCTGGAACGTTTTTAACTCGAGCTTAGTATCCTCTTCACCAAACAAAGGTGAAGTAAGTGCGTCGCTTTCGAACTCAAAAGAAGAGCCTTCCTTTTGCTGATCCCCTCCTTCCGAACGTAATCCAACATAAAGACTTTCCCACTGTCCGGCTGAAGCTGATTTTTGCCAACTTTTAGATGCCTGTTCAGACTTTGATCTAAACGGATTGTAATCCTTATCGACTTCTATCCTTGGCTGACTCACATCCTTATTTTTAAATGCATAGGGTGTATCCATATTTGAATCCCGTTCAAAATCAAGCACTGGTGCTATACTGAACTGACCAAGGCTATGCTTTATGGAAGAACGAAGAATCGCATAAAGGGAGTGTTCGTCTTCAAACTTAATTTCTGTTTTGGTAGGATGAATATTAACATCGATAGACTGAGGGTCAACCTTCAGGAATAAAAAATAACTGGCATGATATCCATCCTTTAACAGGCCTTCATAAGCAGAACTCACAGCATGATTCAGGTAAGGGCTTTTAATAAACCGATCATTGACGAAAAAGAATTGCTCGCCACGGGTTTTTTTAGAAAACTCAGGTTTTCCAACGAAACCCTCAATCTTCACCATTTCGGTTTCCTCCTTAACAGGAACCAGTTTTTCATTCGTTTTACCGCCAAATATATTGACGATCCGCTGCCTGATATTAGACAATGGAAGGTTGAATAACTCCGATTCATTATGATGAAACTTGAATTCAACATTGGAATGAGCCATAGCTACACGATGGAACTCATCAATGATATGACGAAGTTCTACCTGGTCTGATTTCAGAAAGTTTCGCCTTGCCGGAACATTATAAAAAAGATTTTTAACCGACACTGAAGTTCCAACCGGCGTAACCGCTGCTTCTTGGGACAGCACCTTGCTGCCTTCAACAATAATACTCGTTCCTACCTCATCATCCGTTCTTCTTGATTTCATTTCCAGATGAGCAATTGCCGCTATACTGGCCAGTGCCTCTCCTCTAAATCCTTTGGTATGTATGTTAAACAGGTCATCGGCCGATCTTATCTTGGAAGTTGCATGTCTCTCCAGGCTTAATCTCGCATCGGTAGTACTCATTCCAATGCCGTTGTCTACGATCTGGATAAGGATTTTACCTGCATTTTTTACAATAAGTCTGATTTCAGTGGCCCCGGCATCAATAGCATTTTCCATCAATTCCTTAACAACAGAAGCAGGACGTTGAACGACTTCACCTGCAGCAATCTGGTTAGCTACATGGTCCGGAAGGAGTTGAATGATATCTGCCATACTTATGGAAAGAAAATGGATAAGTCGAAATCAATGATAACAAGAAAAATAAGAATCAATATGCCAACAATTATCAGAACCCGTCTATTTACCTCACGGTTCGGATTGTACTTCATATCATCAATAGCGTTGTTCAGGCGGGTTTTGATTCCTCCCTGTCCACCGGCTGTTGTTCTGAAATCATCAAATTTTCGTTTGATCTCAAAAGGGCTTCCATCTCCGTCTTTCTGATAATAGCGAGGTTTATAATCGAAGCGTTTGTTCTTACGTAGTTTAAATATTCCCATATCGATCTTGGATTCCAAAATTACTTAAAAACAAAAACAATGCCGAAGGGCTTTACTTAAAATTTGTTAACATAAATCGATTGAAGAGACAGTAGAAGTAAAACTTAACCCCGTTTTATCGATGCCATTTTGATTGCAGCAACAGCGGCTTCCACACCTTTATTTCCATGTTTGCCACCAGAGCGGTCTTTTGCTTGCTGA
>JABDPU010000288.1 GCA_013042625.1 Flavobacteriaceae bacterium
GCAGTATACATACCGCCGCATGCTCCGGCTCCCGGGCAAGCTTTGGCAACAATGCTTTTATAATCTGTTTCTGACATGGTACCGGCTACCTTGCCTCCCCAGGCTTCAAAGGCAGAAACGATATCTAGTTTCTGACCATTATGGCATCCGGAATCAATGGTTCCACCGTAAACCAAAATCGATGGCCTGTTCAATCGAATCATGGCCATTAAGGCTCCAGGCATATTCTTATCACAACCAACCACAGTTATGAGTCCGTCATAACTCATCGCCTGGACAACCGTTTCCATGGAATCGGCGATCAGATCTCTTGAAGGTAATGAATAACGCATTCCGGGAGTTCCCATTGAGATACCATCGCTAACTCCAATTGTATTATAGATGAGCCCTACGATATCAGCATTTGAAGTACCTTCTTTCACCTTTATTGCCAGGTCATTGAGATGCATATTACAAGGATTACCTTCATAGCCTGTGCTTGCAATGCCAATAAATGGTTTTTCGAAATCGGCATCGGTTAGTCCTATTGCATGCAACATCGCCTGAGCTGCCGGTTGGGTTGGGTCTTGTGTTACTGTCTTGCTAAATTTATTCAACTCCTTCATAGAGGTTACTGAAATTGAATTTTATCAGTTAAGGGAACTAAAGTATAGTATGGTAGAGTCCGATCCGATTTAACTTTTTGGAATAGTCTAAAGTCAGTGTAAAGTAAAATTATTTAAATCGTTGCTTATCAGTGACTTATGCTTTTATATTTATGATGTTCAAACCATTCTTCAAGCCCGTAATTTTTTTAACTTTTTTTGAATCGCCAGTCCTATCTTTTAGAATTGAAAAAAAAGATCAAATTTTCGGCAGGTCGCCTTCACCTTTTTGTGGAAGTTTAGAATTGCCCATTAAGAACGAATCTATATGAAATGCGGCTTCCCTGCCTTCTGAAATAGCCCAGACAATTAATGACTGACCTCGACGTACATCCCCGGCAGCAAAAATACCGGGTATATTGGTCTTATAATCCGTTTCATCGGCCTTGACATTAGACCTGTTGTCGGTAACCACACCAAATTGTTCAACAAGGTTTTTTTCAGTTCCGGTAAAACCTAACGCAAGAAGAACCATATCGCATTTCCATAATTTCTCGGTTTCGGGAATCTCATTCAGAGCAGGGCGCTTTCCCGGCTCTTTTTTCCATTCCACTTTAACCGTCTTTAATCCAGTCAGATTTCCGTTTTCATCCCCAATAAACTCCTTTGTTGAGATGCCCCAATAGCGGTCTGAACCTTCCTGGTGAGAGGAAGTTGTTTTCAGGCGCATAGGCCAGAATGGCCATGGCTGATCATCGGGCCTGTTCAATCCGGGTTTGTTTAAAATTTCAAAATTTACAACCGACTTTGCTCCATGCCGGTTTGCGGTTCCAATGCAATCCGAACCTGTATCACCTCCGCCTATTACTATCACATCTTTCCCTTTGGCTGAAATCAATTCATCTGATTTCACGACACCATCAACATATTCATTATTTCGCTTCAGATATTCCATGGCCTGGTAAACGCCTTGCAATTCAGCTCCCTTAATAGGAATGCTACGGCGTTGAGTTGCTCCGGCCGCCAATAAGATGGCATCAAATAAATTATTTATGGATTCTACCGATACATTTTTTCCCACATGAGCATTAGTTTTAAAAATAATCCCTTCTTCTTCAAGGATTTCAATTCTTCTGTCAATTATACTTTTTTCGAGTTTAAAATCTGGAATGCCGTATCGAAGTAAACCGCCCACTTTGCCATCTCTTTCATAAACAGTAACCTTATGTCCTGCCCTATTCAGTTGTTGAGCAGCTGCAAGACCTGCAGGTCCCGAACCAATGATCGCGACTGTTTTTCCAGTCCTTAATTGAGGTATATCTGCTTTTATCCAACCCTTTTTAAAGGCCTCTTCAGCAATATGCTTTTCAATGGTTTCAATGCTCACGGGGTCCTGGTTTATCCCCAGAACACAAGCTTCCTCACAAGGTGCAGGGCAAAGTCTTCCCGTGAATTCAGGGAAATTATTGGTAGAATGAAGCAGTTTGGCAGCTTCCTCCCATTTTCCCTGGTAAACCATATCATTGAAATCCGGAATAAGATTCCCAAGTGGACAACCGCTGTGACAAAAAGGGATCCCGCAATCCATGCATCGTGCGCTTTGTTCGGCCAACTCCTTCTTCTTCATCAATGTAGTAAACTCATTGTAGTCTTTGATCCTGTCTTTAACAGGACGAACCTCTTCCGTATGCCTGTCAAATTCTAAAAAGCCGGTTATTTTTCCCATTATTCGATCTAATTAGTTTCTGTATTTTCAAGTTCCAGTCGTTCCAGTGCAAGACGATATTCCTCCGGAAACACCTTAATAAACTTAGGAAGATTGTCTTCCCAATACTCGAGGATTTGTTGAGCCAATTCACTCATTGTAGCGTTAAAATGGTTCTCGATCAATCCTTTTAATTCTATAATATCCTCCGGTAAATCAACCGGGAGCAAATTAAGTCCCTCGCTGTTACAATTCGAACTAAAGGTAGAGTCGGGGTCATATACATAAGCAACTCCACCACTCATTCCCGCTCCGAAATTCCGGCCAACCTTGCCTAAAATAACCGCAATTCCACCTGTCATATATTCACATCCATGATCTCCAATACCTTCAACAACAGCTATAGCGCCAGAATTTCTAACACAAAATCGTTCCCCAGCCTTGCCATTGATATAGGCTTCACCGGCTGTAGCGCCATAAAGTGTTACATTTCCGGTAATTACATTGTCTTCCGCTTTTAAGGTGCTTTGCTCCGGTATTCGGACAACGATTTTTGAACCGGAAAGACCTTTACCCAGATAATCATTAGTATTTCCATTGATTATCATAGTCAAGCCCTTGGTACTGAATGCCCCAAAACTCTGACCAGCCGAACCATTAAAGGTCAGATTAAGTGTATTGGGAGGTAACCCAGCTGATCCATAGATCTTGGAAATCTCGTTACTGAGTATGGCTCCCACTGCCCTGTCACGATTGGTAATATCAAATTCGAGATAGGTTCGCTCTTTTCTGAATATGGCCGGGTGAGCCTGCTGGATTATTCTGAAATCCATATGATCATCCAGTTGATGATCTTGCTGTTTTGAACAATAACGAACCGACCTTGGTGCTGCGGGCACATCATGAAGAATAGGCGTCAGATCCAGCCCCATAGCCTTGTAATGGGCAATAGCGTTGTTTCTGTCCAATTTATTGACCTGACCCACCATTTCGTTAACAGTTTTGAATCCAAGTTTGGCCATTATCTCACGGAGTTCCTGAGCCACGAAATACATATAATTTACCACATGTTCAGGAGCACCAGCAAACCGTTTTCTAAGTTCAGGGTTTTGGGTTGCGATTCCGACCGGGCAGGTGTTTAAATGACAAACGCGCATCATAACGCATCCAGATGCAACCAGTGGTGCAGTGGCGAAACCAAATTCTTCAGCGCCTAACAAGCAGGCAACTGCCACATCACGACCTGTTTTTAACTGGCCATCACATTCCACTGTAATTCGTTCCCTGAGATCATTCATAACTAAGGTTTGTTGAACCTCAGCTATCCCCAGTTCCCATGGAAGACCGGCATGCTTTAACGATGTTAGAGGTGAGGCCCCTGTTCCACCGTCAAAACCGGAAATTAAAACCACATCAGCCTTAGCCTTGGCCACTCCTGCTGCAACCGTACCAACACCAACTTCGGAGACCAATTTTACATTGATTCTCGCCTCACGATTTGCCGATTTCAAATCAAAAATCAATTGTGATAAATCCTCTATGGAGTATATATCATGATGAGGAGGTGGAGATATCAATCCCACATAAGGTGTTGAATTCCTTGTTTTAGCAATGGAGGGATTTACTTTTTTACCCGGAAGCTGTCCCCCTTCACCAGGCTTTGCTCCTTGAGCCATTTTTATCTGTATTTCAGTAGCATTGGTCAGATAGTTTGCTGTTACTCCAAAACGACCTGAAGCTACCTGCTTAATAGCACTGTTCTTCCAGTCGCCATCAGCTTCTTTATAGAAACGATCCTGGTCTTCACCACCCTCTCCCGAATTGCTTTTACCTCCAATTCTATTCATAGCAATGGCCAGATTCTCATGCGCCTCCTTACTGATAGAGCCATAAGACATGGCCCCGGTTTTAAATCGTTTAACGATTTCGGTCCAGGGCTCTACCTCTTCAAGAGGTATTGGGTTCAGATTGGTGAATTCAAACAAACCCCTCAGAGTCATGGCATGTTTGGTTTGGTCATTTACCAGCTTAGCATATTCTTTGTAGGTGCCAGCCTCATTATTCCTTACAGCTTTCTGCAGTTTTGCAACGGTCAAGGGATTGAAGGCATGCTTTTCACCATCACGGCGCCAGCGATACTCTCCTCCAATTTCCAGTTCGGTCTGACCCGGCCTTTTCCCATAAGCTCGCTCATGTCGTAGCCTGATTTCTTTTTCAATTTCAACCAGTCCGATACCCTGAATTCGAGTTGGCGTATTCGGAAAATACTTATTAATTGTCTCGGTGTTGATTCCAATACACTCGAAAAGCTGGGAACCTCTGTAACTGTTCAATGTTGAAATTCCTATCTTATTCATGACTTTCAACACGCCTTTTCCTACAGCCTTATTGTAATTTTTAATTGCTGAAAGGTAATCCAGGTCTTTAATAGTATTGTCTTCAACCTGGTTTAAAACAATTTCATTAACTATATATGGATTTATGGCACTGGCACCAAAGCCAAAGAGAAGAGCAAAATGATGAACTTCCCTGGGTTCGGCCGATTCAATAATTAAACTGACCTTAGATCGCTTCCTTAATAAATGCAGGGCATGATTAACATATGAGCAGGCCAATAATGCAGGAATCGGGGCATTTGTTGCATCTACGTTCCGATCTGATAAGATGATGATATTATAGCCTTCATCAATACATGCTGAAGCTTTTTCCACCATACTTTCAAGTTCAGACTCCAATTCGTTATAACCTTTATCGACCTTATATAGCATAGGAATGGTAGTCACCTTAAAATCGGGATTGTCTTTATAATTCTTGATCTTATCAAGGTCGTGTTTCGAAATAATCGGATTTTGTATTTTTAGTTTCCGGCAATGATCAGGAGCAATATCAAAAAGGTTATAATCTGAGCCCAGCGTTAAGCTTATATCTGTAACCAGTTCTTCCCTGATACCATCCAGGGGCGGGTTGGTGACCTGGGCAAATAATTGCTTGAAATAGTTATAAATCAATTGAGGTTTTTCCGATAAAACGGCAATAGGTGTATCACTACCCATAGAACCTATAGGTTCCTTGGCTGTTTGTGCCATAGGTCTGATCAAGGTTTCCATATCTTCTTTGGTATAACCGAAAACCAACTCACGTAATTTGAGAGGTTCCTCTTCATGACGAATGGAACCTTTTTTTGCAGGGATATCTGCCAAATGAACCATATTTGATTCGATCCATTTGGAATAAGGATGTTGAGCTACAATTTTGTCTTTTATTTCCTGGTCTTCAACAATCCTACCCTCTTCCATATCTACCAGGAACATTTTACCAGGTTCCAGGCGTCCATGAAGCAGCACATTCTCTGGACTGATATCGATAACGCCAATCTCTGATGACATAATCACATATCCATCTTTAGTCACCGAATAGCGTGAGGGCCTTAACCCATTTCGATCTAAAACCGCCCCGATGTAATGGCCATCCGTAAATGGTATTGAAGCAGGACCATCCCATGGTTCCATCAAACAGGAATTATAATTATAAAATGCCTTTTTCTCTTCGGGCATGCCTGTATTCTTTTCCCAGGCTTCAGGAATTAACATCATCATCACCTCTGGCAATGAACGACCGGTAATGAGCAGTAATTCAACCACCATGTCCATACATGCAGAATCCGATTTACCCTTAAGCACTATAGGAAAAAGATCTTTGGTCTCTTCTCCGAAAAATTCACTGTGCATCAATTCTTCACGCGATGACATTCTCGAGATATTCCCTCGAAGGGTATTGATTTCCCCATTGTGACACATATAGCGAAAGGGCTGTGCCAAATCCCAGGTTGGGAAGGTATTGGTAGAGAACCGCTGATGCACGAGGGCCAGTTTAGTTATCAGGCGAGGATCGCTTAACTCAGTAAAATACAGATTGATGTCCTGAGGCACTAGAAGCCCTTTATATATAAGGGTGCGAGTAGACAAACTCGGAAGATAAAAGAAATTGCGTTCAGAAAGTTTTGACGCTTCAATTTCATGTTCCGCTTTTTTCCTGGCAAGGAATAACTTCAAATTGAAGGTTCTGCTATCAATTATACCTTCACCCTTTTCTACAAAAATCTGCGACACAAAGGGTTCTGTTTTTCTGGCAATCGATCCAAGAACATTTGAGTTTCTGGGTACATCACGCCATCCTATAACAGACAAACCTGCTTTTATGAAGTGTTGTTCCAGGACTTCCCGGCAATATTGCCTCTGATTTGACGATGGAGGTAAAAAAACATTACTAACAGCATATTCTCCATTTTCAGGCAGATCGAATTCACATACTGCTTTAAAAAATTTATGAGGAATATCGATTAAAATACCAGCACCATCTCCTGTTTTTCCGTCTGAGCTCACAGCACCGCGATGTTCAAGCTTTTCCAGGATCTGAAGGGCCTTATGAATTATTTTATTGGATTTTTCTCCTTTAAGGTTACAGATGAATCCAGCACCACAATTATCGTGTTCAAATTCGGGAAGATATAAACCTTGTTTTTCAAGCATCATTTAAAAATTTTCAAGTAGGACATGCCAAGGGGAATGGCAATATAGGTTGATGCTCACAAAGAATTTAT
>JABDPU010000289.1 GCA_013042625.1 Flavobacteriaceae bacterium
ACCTTCCATAGTGTTCAAACGGACTGAATCCAGGTTTCCAAAATTTTCCCTGGCAAGATCAATTTCCTTAACAATGCTGTCGAATACACCATCATCTTTGAAAAATTCAGTATCCATGTCCTGGTTAAAGGAGAATCCAATGGTGGAATTCATGGCTTTTAGCTCATAATAGCCATTCACAGACCCGTCTAATACCTGCTGTACTGAGTTGACCAGTTGTTTTTTATTAACCTGATAATTCTTGTAATTCCAGTAGGTCTGAATGCCTATTGTAGCCAGAATGACTATGGCAATCAGATAAAGGATCCAATTAAAATTTAATTTATTCACAGTCCAAAAGTAAAGGATAAAGCTGGCGAATACCAATCGCTTAACACTAGTTAACACTAATTAACCATGACTTAAATCTCAAGATTGCATCTTTGAACTGAAAACTTAAATAATTCATTCTCATGAAACACATCATTGTACTCTTAGCTTTGTTTATTGCACAGCTGGTCACGGCCCAGGAAATTGATACTAATATCCATTTTCTCGAGGATGTTAAGATCAGCTTCGAAATGGGATCTATTGACGATCTGGAGGTATTGGATTCCCAAGACCTGGATTCAATTTTTGACTATACCAGAACCGATCAATCTATTGAATTAGAAATCATTTGTAATTTTGATTATCAACTGGATGAAATGACCATTTCAGGAACCACCTTAAAGATTCGGGGAAACTCCAGCGAATTGGAGGAGTTTAAGAACAAAGCCAATAAGGCAAAGAAAGCATTAAAGAACCTATATAAATTAAAGGAATAATCATGAAAACATTTAAAGGAATACTTCTGCTATTAGCCCTTGTTATCACACAAGAGGGAATGGCACAGGATTTTCAGGGTATTGCTACTTATAAGTCCCATCGACAGTTAGACATTAAATTGGACAGCACACAGGTTAGTTCGGAAATGCATCAAAGAATGATGGATATGATGAAAAAACAGTTTGAAAAAACGTTTAATCTCACCTTCAATAAGGAGGAATCTCTTTATAAAGAAGAAGAACAACTGGAATCACCCCAGCCTTCGGGAATGCAGGTTGTGATGGTGGATACAGGGGGTAGTGATATTCTTTATAAAAACACTAAAGATGGTCGATTTACAAATCAGAATGAGGTCTTTGGAAAAGTCTTCCTGATCAAAGATGAACTCGATAAGGACGATTGGGTGCTAACCAATGAGACCAAGAATATAGGTGATTATACCTGTTATAAGGCCACAAGGACAAGAGAGGCTGAAGTTATTACCGGTGGTATAAGTGTGAATGGAGATAAGGATATGGACGAAATGGAATCGACCCATACCGAAGAAGTCACAGTTACCGCCTGGTACACACCCGATATTCCTGTAAATAACGGACCGGCCAGGTATCAGGGTCTGCCAGGACTGATTCTTGAGATCAATGATGGCCCGGTTTCAATTCTTTGTAGTAAGATCGTCTTGAATCCTGAGAAACAAACCAAAATTGACGAACCCACCAAAGGCAAGGTGGTCAATCAGGAAAAATTTGATGAGATCATGGAGAAGAAGATGAAAGAAATGCGTGA
Source organism: Flavobacteriaceae bacterium (assembly GCA_013042625.1). Classification (GTDB taxonomy): domain Bacteria; phylum Bacteroidota; class Bacteroidia; order Flavobacteriales; family Flavobacteriaceae; genus SHLJ01. Next base: position 1,591 of record JABDPU010000289.1, read on the forward strand.
GCGCTACAATTCAGAGCGAAGAGATGGTCATAATGTTGAAATTAGAATAGGGGGATAAAACACTCAATAATACCTGGATCTCTGAAAAGCCATTAATGTAGAATCGATTTCCCAATGTTAATTTTTTGATAAACACCTAATGTTTTGTTTAATAAATTATCATATTTGTTAAACAATGTAATATTATACGATCACATCATGAAATCAATTCTTATTAAAATCAGTTGTATAGCCTTAGTTTTTTTCCTCGGAAGTAGTTTTACTTCAGAAGATAGCTCTGAAGATTTTCAGGGAAAGGCTTATTATTTCTCGAAGTCAAGAATGGAACTAGGAAACTGGGGAGCCAGATTGAGTGAGGCCCAGAAAAAACAAGTTGCAGCTCGTTTAAAAAACAGGTTGGAGAAAACTTATGTTCTGGTCTTTAACAAGGAAGAATCCATATTTGATGAAGAAGACAAGATTGATGCAATTTCAGGAGCAACAGATTCCTGGGGCAAAAATTTTACTCCGGGTGAGCAGTATAAAAATGTGAAATCAAATTCACAGGTTCAATTTCAGGAGTTCTATGGCAAGCGATTTCTGGTAAAAGACAAATTGCAGCCAATAGAGTGGAAGATGGGAACAGAATCGAAGAAAATAGGGGACTATATGTGCTTTAAAGCGACAGCTTCAATTCCTACAAATGAATTGACTTGGTATTCTTTTTCATGGGACAGGTTGAGAAATAATAATCAGCAGAATGGTGATCCCGCCCAAGGAGAAGAAAAGGAAGCTGAAGTGGCGATGACGGAGGTTGAGGCATGGTATACCTTACAAATACCTGTCCTTCATGGGCCGCTTGAATATTGGGGCCTTCCCGGTTTAATATTAGAGATAAGTGCGGGGGATACAACTATCTTATGTTCTAAAATAGTGATGAACCCAGACGAAAAGATAGAAATCGAAGCGCCTGATAAAGGTAAAGTTGTAACCAAATCTGAATATCAGAAAATTATTACTGAAAAGATGCGCGAGTTTCGTGATAACCGCGTTGGCAGACGACGGTAAAAGCTTTAACGATACTTTAACTGATTTCGATTAAACGATTATTGATTCCAAAAGTCATAGTGCTGTAAATAAGTTGTTTTAACAATGTTAATTTTATAATAAACTGAACGTTCAACCTCAATTGTTCTCTAAGTTTGTTTAACGATTTATTAGAAACGTATCTAAACTATTATGAAAGCACTATTTCCAACCGCCAGTATTTTAACACTTCTGTTAGTTTTTTCAATTAATCTTAATGCTCAAGAATTTCAAGGCGAAGCCCATTATTTTTCAAAAACCACCATGGATATGGATGGTTGGGGCGGACGCGAAATGAGTCCTGAGATGAAAGCCCAGATTGCCGAGCGAATGAAAAGCATGTTCGAAAAAACGTATATCCTCACTTTTAACAGGGAGGAAAGCATGTATTTCGAAGACGAAGCTCTTGATGCCCCGGGGCGAGGAGGTGCCTGGAGAGGAATGATGGGTAGTTTTACAGGTGGGCCACAATATAAGAATGTAAAGGAGACCCAAATCGTTCAGGAACAGGAATTCTTTGGTAAACAATTTCTTGTTACCGATGAACTTCCCAAACTGGAATGGAAAATGGGGACAGAAACAAAACAAATAGGCCAATACACTTGTTTTAAGGCTACAGCAATGAAGCCGGTTGATGAATTGGATTGGTCAAATATGCGTCGACGGAACAGAGACAATGAAGAAGAGAAAAAAGAGAGCGATCAGGATTCGCTGACGGCTGCTGAAAATGATGAAGACCCATTGAACCAGGTTGAAGTGCCTAAAGAAGTTGAAGTTGTGGCATGGTATGCTCCTCAAATTCCGGTGAACCAAGGTCCGGGTGAATATTGGGGACTGCCAGGGTTGATCCTGGAAGTAAGTTCAGGAAGGACAACAATTTTATGTTCTAAAATTATACTGAATCCTGAACAGAAGAAGGAAATCAAGGCGCCAACTAAAGGAAAAGTAGTAACACGAAAAGAATATAATGATACCGTCAAACAAAAAATGAAGGAGATGCGCGAGATGTATGGTGGTAGGCGAGGTGGTGGTCGCCGTGGCGGCAATTAAGCTGTTATAATTCAAATCTAGCAACCAAAAAACATGAAAAAATTTAGTTTAGTCATACTGCTACTTGTAGTAGGGATATCTTCTGCCCAGGTTCGGATGGAAGGTGTGGTTAAAGACAGTATAGGAAGTCCTTTAGAATTGGCTAATGTACTGGCGATTAACAAGAATACCCAAACCATGGATTCTTATGCCATTACTAATGACAAGGGAAGATATCGGCTGGATTTAAAGAGAAATTCGAGTTATACCATTCAGATCAGTTATATTGGGATGAAGACGAGCAACGAGTCTGTAGAAACCACCGATCAGAATATCACAAAAGACTTCAGTATGGTTTCCGATCCTATGTTGGATGCAGTTGAATTGACCTATGAAATGCCGGTATCGGTTAAGGGAGACACTCTGGTTTATAATGCCGATTCTTTTAACACCGGAACGGAACGAAAGCTTGAGGATGTTCTGGAAAATTTACCGGGTGTGGAGATCAATGATGACGGCCAGGTTGAGGTTGAAGGAAAGGTGGTCTCAAAGGTCATGGTAGATGGTAAGGACTTCTTCGATGGCGACACAAAACTGGCAACCAAGAACATTCCTTCAAACGCTGTTGATAAGGTTCAGGTACTAAGAAATTATTCCGAGGTGAGTCAGCTTAGCGGTGTTACTAATAATCAGGATAATATTGCTCTAAACATCAAGTTGAAAGAAGGCAAGAAAAACTTCTGGTTCGGAAACGTAACTGCCGGAGGCGGCTCCTCTGATGAAGATGGCCTTTACCTACTCCAGCCCAAATTGTTTTATTACAGTCCGAAGTATAGTGTAAATATCATAGGCGATTTAAATAATATTGGAGAAATTGCCTTTTCAAGACGAGACTATTTTAATTTTTCGGGCGGATTTAGAAATCCAAGTCGTCAAAGCGGAACCAGTATCAATCTAGGTTCGAACACCTTAGGATTTCTTCAATTACAAAACAACAGGGCCCAGAGCATCAACACGAAATTCGGAGCTGCTAATTTCAGCTGGTCTCCAAAGAAGACTCTAGACATTAGCGGATTTGCCATTTTCTCGAATACGGTTACAGATCTGCAGGAAAACCGTTCAGTACAATATACCGATCCCGAACTTGGAATTCCAGACGAAGCAACTACCAGTAATACTGAGCAAGTTAGTGACCTTGGAACGGTGAAACTGTCGGCAAAGTATAAGCCAAATGTAAATAATCAACTGGATTATGATGTCATTGGCAAGATTTCCAAAGAAACCCAGGACCAGCGTTTTTTCTCTTCTGTAATTGGAGATATCAATCAGTTGGAAGAGACCACCCCATATAGCATAAATCAAAATCTGAATTACTACTATACGCTTGATGATGCCAATATTTTTGCGTTGGAAGTTCAGAGTTTAATTCAGGATGAAGATCCGTTTTACAATGCGATTCTGGAGGATAAGGATAATTATGAGAACACCGCTAATAACCTCGGACTAGATGGTGCTCAGATCAATTATAACATCGCCCAGGAGAGACGTGTAAAGTCGAATCAAATGGATGCTAAACTGGATTATTGGAATGTGATTAACACTAAAAGTGATATAAATCTTACTCTTGGAACCATTTTAAGTAAACAGCAATTCGATTCTGAGATCTTTCAGTTTTTGGATGATGGCAGCACTTTTGAACCTACCCCCCTTATCAATGATGGAGAAGATGTAAATGATACCAAGTATAATTTCAGCGATGTCTACTTAGGATTTCATTACCGTTTGAAATCTGGGATATTTACAATATCTCCCGGTTTTTCGGCACATGCATATAGCGCTAAGAACACCCAATTTGGTGAAGAAACAACCGATAATTTCTTTAGGCTGTTACCCGATTTAAATGTCCGTATGCAGTTGAAAAAGAGTGAGCAGCTCATTTTAAACTATCGGATGCAAACCCAATTCATTGATGTAACGCGTTTCGCTAGGGCATTAGTATTGAACAACTATAACTCATTGTTTGCCGGAAGCCCGGATTTGGAAAGTTCCTTATCGCACAATATCAATTTATCTTATTTCAGTTTTAACCTGTTCAATTATACCAATGTATTTGGCAATATCAACTACCGCAAGAGTATTGATAATGTCAGGACGTCTTCCTTCTTTGAACCCGGAAGTGTTATCAGTGTGGGAACCCCGTTTAATTCAGATTTTGCGGATGAAAGTTTGAATGTTAGCGGAAGATTCCAGAGAACTTTCGGAAAGATCAGGGCAACCCTGAATGGTAACTTTAATTATGCGAAGTTTAACCAGTTTATTCAAAATCAGCGCTCTGTAAATGAAAACTATTCACAGACGTATAGAGCAAGAGTTCGCACGAATTTCAAAACCGCGCCTAATATTGAAATAGGATATCGCTATTCTATTCAGGATAATGATCAGGGAAGAAATAGGACGAAATTTTACACCAAGGCACCTTCTATTGAGTTTGATGCCTATATATGGAAATCCCTGACCTTTAGAACCGATTACACCTTCAATAATTTCAGTGATGAGGAGAGTACGATCAACGAATTTGAATTCTGGAATGCTTCCTTAGCTTACAGGAAGGACAGGGATGCCAAATTTGAATATGAGATCAGGGCTACTAATTTATTGAATACCACCTCTCAAAATACAAGCTCGGCAGGAAACCTTTCGGTAAGTGCAACAGAATACTTTATCCAGCCCAGGTTTATTACCTTCAGGCTTAGGTATGAATTATAAAAGCTGTTCGATTCTGGATTAATCTAAGCCGAATGCAGCTTTCACCTTATCGACATAGTCAAGTTTTTCCCAGGTAAAAAGCTCAACTTCCATCTTTTTGGTTTCACCATTGGGTTGCTCGAAAGTTTTTGTTACCACACGATTTGTACGTCCCATATGACCGTAAGCAGCTGTCTCACTATACATGGGCTGACGTAGTTTCAATCGTTTTTCAATTGAAGCCGGACGCATGTCAAACAGTGCCTTCACTGTATCACCAATTTCAGAATCGGTCAGGTTCAGGGGACATGTTCCATAGGTATTAACAAGAATAGAAGTAGGCTCAGCCACACCGATGGCGTAGCTCACCTGTACCAGAACTTCGTCACAGAGACCTGCTGCAACCAGGTTTTTAGCGATGTGACGTGTGGCATAAGCAGCAGAACGATCCACCTTACTTGGGTCCTTTCCTGAGAAAGCACCACCACCATGAGCGCCTTTCCCGCCATAGGTGTCGACGATGATCTTCCTCCCGGTTAAACCGGTATCACCATGCGGACCGCCGATTACAAATTTCCCGGTGGGATTGATGTGATAAGTAATCTCATCGTTGAATAATTCCTGAACTTCATCAGGCTGGGCGGAAACAACTCTTGGAATAACGATCTCAACAATATCCTTCCTGATTTGTGCCAGCATTTTTTCATCGGTATCAAAATCATCATGCTGAGTTGAAACGACAATGGCATCGATGCGCTGCGGTAAATTGTCGTTATCATATTCAATAGTGACCTGGCTTTTCGAATCTGGCCGAAGGTATGTCATTTCTTTACCTTCATGCCTGATAGCGGCCAGTTCTCTCAGGATCTTATGAGCCAGGTCAAGAGCCAGCGGCATATAGTTTTCGGTTTCCCTGGTGGCATAACCAAACATCATACCCTGGTCGCCTGCACCTTGTTCTTCTTTGTTTTCCCGGTCTACACCTCGGTTTATATCTTCAGACTGTTCATGAATGGCCGAAAACACACCACAGGAGTTTCCATCGAACATATATTCCGATTTGGTATATCCAATTTTATTGATGGTATCCCGTGCAATTTTTTGAACATCGAGGTAGGTATTCGACTTTACCTCTCCGGCCAATACAACCTGTCCGGTGGTAACCAGCGTTTCACAAGCTACTTTTGATTCAGGATCGAAGGCCAGGAAATTGTCGATTAGCGCATCACTGATTTGATCAGCAACTTTATCAGGGTGTCCTTCTGAGACGCTTTCAGAAGTAAATAAATATGACATTTTTATTTCTTTATTAGGAATAATTCGATGATGTCTCAATTTCTGCTAAAGGAGATGGTTGCATACTGCTTTAGCATTTTTTATCGAGGTCGCAATCAGGTCAAATTTCTCCTCATTTTAGGGTGATCAAAAGTACAAAATTAAAAGAACTGGCGATAACCTTTTAATTAAAATTTTCTTGATGGGAGCATTGCTTATGGAGATTCTGAAAACGTTATCGATCAATATTTCATTAAAAAAACGAAAGGACTGGATAGATTTAGCTGAGTTGTGTTATTTTTAACTCCCTAGAAACAATTGAATTATGACAGTTCAGCCACGGCTCACCCGATTTAAAGAACAGGTGTTATCTAAATTCCAGATATACAACAGTATATTCATGACCTTGCCGTTTGATGCTGTAACCAAAACAGGGGTGTTACTTCCGTTGTTTCATGAGACATGCAAAAAGGGATTTGATAAAGGTGATGATCCAACCAAGATTGTTGAAACCTTTTTTCATAAATACCAGGCGAGGCGATCGCCTCAGAGTCAGATCAATTTACTCTTCAGGTTTATCCAATATATTGAACGCCAGGTTGTTCTTTTCGATGCTATTGAAGATGCAGCTTTTCCTGTAGTGCACAATATGGATGGTATTGGAACTTTAAGAAGTTTGAAAGAGTCAACCAAGAATGCAAATCAGCTTGATGATCTAAGAAATTACCTCGAGGATTTCAAGGTTAGGGTTGTGCTTACTGCTCATCCCACCCAATTTTATCCGGGAACAGTGCTGGGAATAATTACAGACCTCACCGAAGCTATTAAACAAAATGATTTAAGCCGTATCAGGGATCTCCTTGCCCAACTTGGGAAAACACCTTTTTTTAAGAAGAAAAAGCCAACGCCCTATGACGAGGCTGTAAGTTTGATCTGGTACCTTGAGAATGTTTTTTATCATTCTGCAGGGAGGATATATGAATACATTCGGGAGACGGTTTATAACGGTGAAAGACCATCGAATGAAGTAGTGAATATCGGCTTTTGGCCGGGAGGTGACAGAGATGGTAATCCTTTTGTGACTCCTGATATCACCCTGAGGGTAGCAGATCGACTGAAACTGACCATACTTAAAAACTATTACCGGGATGCGCGAAAATTAAGGCGAAAGTTGACCTTCCCAGGTGTGTATGAAAAGATCGTCGATCTTGAAACACGGTTATATCAAAGTTTTACAGATGTCCGGTATAACGATTTGACGCTGAATCTGCTTCTGAATGAATTAGAGAATATTAAAGCCGCGCTTATAGACCAACACCAGTCGCTTTACCAGGAAGAAGTTGAAAACCTGATCGATAAGGTATCTTTATTCGGATTTCATTTCGCCACCCTCGATATTCGTCAGGACAGCCGGATACATTCAAAAGTATTTAATTCTGTTGTTAAGTATTGCCTGGAACAGGGGAAAGATATACTTCCCAAGGATTATAATGAACTAGATGCCGATAAACAGCTAAGCATTTTGGCTCAGGTAAAAGGTAAGGTGGATTATTCTCAGTTTGAAGATACAGTTGTACGACAGACTCTCGAGACCATTACAAAAATAAAAACCATTCAGGAGGAAAATGGTGAACAGGCATGCCATCGTTATATTATCAGTAATAATCAATCGGCTTTGAACGTGATGCAGGTATTTGCTATGCTTAAGCTACTGGCGTTTGATAGTGTTGTTCCGGTTGATGTGGTTCCTTTATTTGAGACCGTTGAAGATCTTACTAACGCCCCTGATGTCATGGAAGCTCTTTACACCAATTCAGGTTATATGGAGCATTTGAATAGTCGGAATAAAAAACAAACCATTATGCTTGGCTTTTCCGACGGGACAAAAGACGGTGGATACCTGATGGCTAACTGGGCGATTTTCAAAGCAAAAGAAGACTTGACAAAGGTTTCTGAGCAATATGGAATTAATGTGGTATTCTTCGACGGACGTGGCGGACCACCTGCGCGTGGTGGAGGAAAGACCAATCAGTTTTATGCCTCTCTTGGTCCAACCATTGCCGATAATGAAATTCAACTCACTATCCAGGGACAAACCATCAGCTCAAATTTTGGCACCCTGGAATCAGCCCAGTATAACCTGGAACAATTGATCAGTGCGGGAATGGCAAATAAACTGGGTGAAGAAGCTCTAGGCATGAATTCAGGGCATAAGGATTTGATCAATGATCTCGCAGCTCGAAGTTACCAGGCTTACCAAAATTTTAAGCAGCATGAAAGGTTCATTCCTTATCTGGAGCATATGAGCACCTTGAAATTCTATGCACGGACCAATATAGGAAGTCGGCCGTCCAAGCGTTCGAAATCAGATAAATTGGTGTTTTCAGATTTAAGGGCTATTCCCTTTGTTGGCTCATGGAGTCAGTTGAAGCAAAATGTACCGGGATTCTTTGGCTTGGGTACAGCTCTGAGTCATTATGAAAATTCCGGGGAATTTGATAAAGTAAAAGCACTTTATAACGAATCTAAGTTTTTTAAAACTTTGTTAGCAAACAGTATGATGTCGTTATCGAAATCTTTTTTCCCATTGACAGCCTATATGGCCAAAGACCCTGAATATGGAGAATTCTGGAAACTGATTCATGAAGAATATAAGTTGACCAAACGCTTGTTGCTAAAGATAAGCGGTTATCAATTCCTTATGGAAAACGAGCCTGCAGGTAAGGCTTCTATCGAAATCAGGGAGTCAATTGTATTGCCTTTATTGACTATTCAGCAATATGCTCTTAAAAAGGTACAGGAATTCAAAAAGGACCCTGAAGCTGATAAGGATCAGTTGGAGGTATTTGAGAAGATTGTGACGCGTTCTCTCTTCGGAAACATTAATGCAAGTCGAAATTCAGCATAAAAAAACCCCGGATTTTCACCCGGGGCTTTTTAAAATAAACTAACCTATATATGAACTAATGTTCATTCATTCTAAAGTCGGGATAAGCGTCCATACCATGCTCGAAACCATCCAGGCCTTCAAGCTCTTCTCGCTCTGAGACGCGTATTCCAATAGTAACCTTCAATATGTATATGATAACAAAAGAAGATACTATACAGATTGCGGCATATGAAGCCACACCAATCAGCTGACTAACAAACTGATCCCATCCGGCTAATGCACCAAATATTCCTACCGCCAGTGTTCCCCAAATACCGCAAACCAAATGGACTGCAATTGCGCCAACTGGGTCATCCAGCTTTAAGCGATCTATAAGGGCTACAGCAAAAACTATAATAGCACCGGCAATCGCACCAATAATTATGGCATCGGTAGGCGACATTTGATCTGCACCAGCTGTGATTCCAACCAATCCGCCTAGTATACCATTCAAGAACATGGTCAGATCCAGGTTCTTATCCCGGATTGCTGAGGTTATGGAGGCAAATACACCTCCCGAAGCAGCCGCCAGACAGGTTGTAACCAGTGTAAGTGAGGTTGCTGCCGGATCTGCTGATAATACCGATCCGCCATTAAATCCAAACCAGCCGAGCCAAAGAATTAATACTCCTGCTGTAGCTAATGGAATGTTATGACCGGGAATGGCCCTGATCTTACCGTCTTTGAATTTTCCTATTCGGGCACCCAGGAGGCAAACAGCAACTACTGCTGCCCATCCGCCCACTGAATGAACCAATGTAGATCCTGCGAAATCATAAAATGGCGTATCCAGTTGATCAAGAAAGCCGCCACCCCATTTCCAGGATCCAGCAATAGGATAGACAAGTCCTACATATAGTACCGTAAAAATCATAAAAGAACCGATCTTGATTCGTTCCGCCACGGCTCCGGAAACAATTGTTGCTGCCGTTGCGGCAAACATACCCTGGAATAAGAAATCGGTCCAGTACGTATATCCTTCGCTATAGGCCAGGTCTAAAGCGCCATCGGCAGCTACAGGGGCATCAAGTCCGAATCCTGCAAAACCAAAAACACCAAGAGCACCATCTTCAAAGCCCGGATACATGAGGTTAAATCCGACCAGGCAATATAATAGCAACCCAACTGATATTATAAAGACGTTTTTAAACAGAATGTTGATCGCATTCTTTTGACGTGTGAGTCCGATCTCAAGAAAGCCAAACCCAAGGTGCATAAAGAAGACCAGGGCCGTGCAGATCATCATCCAGACGTTATTTGTAGTTAATAGTTCCATAGTAATAGTAGTGTGTTTTGTTTAGTTTAATGTATCTCCTCCTTTTTCTCCGGTCCTTATTCTATAGGCATCTTTGATTTCGCTGACGAATATCTTTCCATCACCAACATCACCAGTACTGGCTGCTTCAAGGATGGTTTTGATAGTTATTTCTTCGAATTCGTCATTGACAACAATTGAAAGCCAGCGTCGTTGAATATCGCTGGTGCTATAGCTGATCCCACGATATACATGACCCTCTTTTTCATTACCCTGACCGGTAACATCCCAGTAGGAGAAAAAATTTACTCCAACTTCATGCAATGCCTTTTTGACATCGGAGTACTTTGATTTTCTGATTATTGCTTCTACTTTTTTCATAATTAATTCATATATATTTAGTTAAAAACTGTACACAGCAGCAAGTAGGAAAGATGCCAGGCTTTTAGTTGGATCCAAATCGTTGTCTACATAGGTTTCGGTTGACCAGCTATCTAATCTCACTTCAGGGATGATAGTCAGATCATCCACTTTGTAATTGGCAGACAGGGTAGCTGCAAACACGTTTTCGTCATCTACTCCCTCGGCATGAACTCCGAAATACTCTCCTCGCAGACCTATGGAGAATGAATCTGAAGTACTTAGCTGGGGATAAATAGCTGCGCCATAGAAACCACTGCCGTCCGTATCATTATAGGTAGCATTGATTCCGAGGAAAAATTCGTCGCTTACATCAAAACCACCGGTATAGTCTGCCTGGAACGTTGGTCCGGTCGTTCCGGTTTGTTCCCCGTAAATCAGATTCAGGAATTGACCTTTATAACCTAATTGTGCTCCCGCTGTATAACTGCCATCCAGGTTGATTTCAGTGAAATCGGTACTGTTCATTACAGCCAACATTAGGGAGAAGTCATCGGAAAGTGAAAAATCTGCTTTTATTCCTGTATGGGAAAAGGGGCCGTTGGAGAACATATAAGAAGTGCTGTAATTAAAATTCCCGGTAGGTGAAATAACCTCATAACCCAGGAATGTATTGAAGTTTCCTAATGTTAATGTTACACTTTCTGATACGTTCCAATACGCATAGAGCTGGTTGACAATATTAGTGGAAGCCACGGAAAGAAAAACTGCGTCTTCACCGCGAGGTCCGAAAACCAGATCTGCTACAAATCCAACTTTCTTGCCCTCATAACTCAATATGACATTGGCCATACCAAGGCTAAATCCACTTCTGTCGGCAAAAGAAGTCCCTGGATTTAAAAAGAATTCGTCACCTTCATCGCCAAAAGCTTCATTCGGACCAGTAAAGTTGGTTCTGAAATAAGCATCGACACTTCCGGTAATTGAAAGCTTTTTTTCTTCCTCCTCTTGATTTTCTTCTTGTGCGAAGATTGGTAATACGAGGCAAAACATAAATAATCTTAAAAATAATTTCATAACTGTTCGATTTTTGATGATGATGAGGACAAATCTATGTTAAAAAAAACTTAACCCCCAAAAAAAAGGGGGTATGACATGAATTTTTATTAATTATATAAAAATAACCCTATAAAAATGAGGGGTTATTATTTTTTAAATAGAATATTTATGTAATTCATTAAAAATTGATGAGAAAATTGAAACCTTAAGTTGAATTCTTTGAAGATTTGGTCATATTCAAATTATAACTTTGAAAATTAATTATGAAACACTCTAAATGATTAGCAATAATGTTTTGCGTATATGACAAAAAACCTTGAGAAAAATTTACATCTTCTAAATTTTACATAGTGCTAATTTTCATATTCGGAATAATGAATTGGTGATATAAATTCTTTGTGAGCATCAACCTATATTGCCATTCCCCTTGGCATGTCCTACTTGAAAATTTTTAAATGATGCTTG
>JABDPU010000293.1 GCA_013042625.1 Flavobacteriaceae bacterium
GCGGCCAGGGTATATTCAATACGTTGTTTTCCTGAACCCAAATCATCGATAACCATTATTTTTTTGTCCTGTTTAAACCGAGACCAGTTATCCATCAATTTATAAATTGCTTCCACCTCGTTTAAGGCTTTAATCCGGTTATTTTCAATAATCGAATTTCTGTTTCTGGAAGTCAGGTCAACTTCAGCAGCTTCAAGGCCATTATCAATGCATCGGTAGAAATCAAGAATGTGGCGGATATGTGTGCCCACGCAGGAATAATATGGTGGAACGGAAGCGTCTGTCAATTGTTCATCTGTCAATTCAGTGAGGATGGATTTGGCTTTAATAACCGTAGATTTCAACGCTTGAACTATGTCATTCATGAGGACTAATTTAGAATATTTCGATCGAAAATAGAAATCTGATTCATTTAGTCAGTAAAACCCCTGATCCTTACGCCAGTTTAACATAAATATTCAGATTTTAAAATCGAAAGAACTTCATACTCGTCTTGATGTTGCTTGTCACGGTTTATACCACTATCTTTGACCCTTTAAACATTTGCCCATGATCCGCATAACCTTACCAGACGGTAGTGTAAAGCAATACGAAAGTTCAGTCACTCCTATGGATGTTGCCAAAGACATCAGTGAAGGATTGGCAAGGAATGTTATTTCAGCCAGTTACAATGGTGAAACATTAGAGGCATCCACTCCACTTGAGGTGGACGGTGATCTGGTGCTGTACACCTGGAATAATCCTGAAGGCAAGAAGGCCTTTTGGCACTCCAGTTCACATATCATGGCTCAAGCCCTGGAAGAATTGTATCCAGGAGTCAAATTAACTATTGGGCCTGCTATTGAAAATGGATTTTACTATGACGTGGATTTTGGGGAACATAATGTTTCCGACAAGGACTTTGCAACCATTGAGAATAAAATGCTCGAAATTGCAAGGGGAAAGCATGATTTTAAATTGCGTGAGGTATCTAAAGCCGATGCGCTTTCCTTCTACAGGGATCAGAATAATGAATTCAAGGTTGAATTAATAGAGAATTTACAGGATGGTGATATTACATTCTGTGACCATTCAACCTTTACAGATTTGTGTCGCGGCGGGCATATTCCGAATACAGGAATTGTTAAAGCGGTTAAAGTCTTAAGTATTGCCGGTGCCTATTGGCGTGGTGATGAGAATAAACCTCAGTTAACCAGGGTTTATGGTATTTCATTTCCGAAACAAAAAGAATTAAAGGAATATTTAGAATTGCTTGAAGAAGCCAAGAAGCGTGATCACAGGCGTTTGGGTAAGCAGCTTGAATTATTCACTTTCTCCAGGAAAGTAGGACAAGGGCTTCCTTTATGGTTACCTAAAGGAACAGCACTTCGTCACCGACTTGAAAGCTTTCTGAAAAATGCTCAGCAAAAGGCAGGATATGAAATGGTCATTACACCTCATATCGGGCAAAAAGAATTATATATCACCTCAGGGCATTACGCCAAATATGGAGAAGACAGTTTTCAGCCGATTCACACTCCAAAGGAAGATGAAGAGTTTCTTCTGAAGCCTATGAACTGTCCGCATCACTGTGAAATTTATAATTCAAGGCCCTGGAGTTATAAAGAATTGCCTAAGCGTTATGCCGAATTCGGCACGGTTTACCGGTATGAGCAAAGTGGTGAATTGCATGGCCTGACTAGGGTTAGAGGATTTACGCAGGATGATGCTCATATTTTTTGCACTCACGATCAGCTGGATGAGGAATTTAAGAATGTCATCGACCTGGTGCTATATGTATTTGGTTCCCTCGGATTTGAAAATTTCACAACCCAGGTATCCATCAGGGATCCCGAGAATCCTGAAAAGTATATCGGGGAACCCGAAAACTGGGATAAAGCCGAACAGGCCATTATTAGTGCTGCAGAGGACAAGGGACTGGATTATGTAATTGAAACAGGTGAAGCGGCTTTCTATGGTCCGAAGCTTGATTTCATGGTGAAAGATGCGCTTGGCAGGGAATGGCAATTGGGTACAATTCAAGTAGATTATACCCTTCCTGAACGATTTGACCTGACCTATAAAGGAAGTGATAATGAATCTCACCGTCCAGTAATGATCCACAGGGCTCCATTTGGAAGTATGGAACGATTTGTGGCAATTTTACTCGAGCATACAGGAGGAAACTTTCCGCTTTGGCTTATGCCCGAACAAGTTATCATTTTAACGATCAGTGAGAAATACGAGAAATACGCGCAAAAAGTTTTAAATTTGCTAGAAAATAACGAAATTCGCGCCCTCATTGACAACCGCAATGAGACGATGGGAAAAAAGATTCGGGATGCCGAAGTAACAAAGATTCCATACATTTTGGTTGTAGGTGAGAATGAAGAAAGAGATAATAAAATCAGTGTCAGGCAACATGGTGGTGAAAATTTAGGCACGATTAGTGTAGAGCAATTTACCGAGGTTGTTGAAACTGAAATCAGTAAAACCTTAAAAAAGTTTAAAGAATAATTTAAAAAAACGAGCCATAGCAATACGAAGAAGAAGATCAAGAGGTCCAGCGAGAATAATCAAACAGGACAAACACAAGATCAACAATAAGATCACTGCACCCGAGGTGCGACTTGTTGGTGAGAATATTGACGTAGGTATCTACAAATTACGAGACGCCCTGGCAATTGCCGACGATTTAGGGGTAGATTTGGTAGAGATTTCACCGAAAGCCACGCCTCCTGTTTGTAAAGCAATGGATTACAAAAAGTTCCTATACGAGCAAAAGAAGCGGGAAAAAGCTTTGAAGGCCAAGGCTACAAAGATCATAATAAAGGAGATCAGATTTGGTCCGAATACCGATGATCACGATTATGAATTTAAAAAGAAGCATGCCGAGAAATTCTTAAACGATGGAGCAAAGGTTAAAGCATTCGTATTTTTTAAAGGTCGTTCGATAATTTATAAGGATCAGGGTGAGATCCTGCTTTTAAGGCTAGCCCAGGATTTGGCTGAAGTTGGAAAAGTTGAACAAATGCCCAAACTTGAAGGAAAGCGAATGATAATGTTCATCGCTCCGATTAAAAAGAAATAATAAGCGAAGTATAAAAACAGCATAGCAATGCCGAAAATGAAAACAAAATCCAGTGCCAAGAAACGATTTAAAGTGACTGGTTCTGGTAAAATCAAAAGGAAGCACGCTTTTAAGAGTCACATTCTGACTAAGAAATCAAAAAAGCGAAAGCTGGCGTTAACTCATTCAACATTAGTACATGACCATGACGCCGCTAACATTAAGCAGCAATTACGAATGAAGTAATTGCCCGGTTATAAACAATTATTAACCCTGGAGTCAGGCTTTAAAAGAGATCATTTGATCCGCCTGCTACAAAAAATTAAAAATTATGCCAAGATCAGTAAATTCAGTTGCTAAACGCGCCAGAAGAAAACGCGTGATGAAGCAAGCAAAAGGTTACTTCGGACGAAGAAAAAATGTCTGGACAGTAGCGAAAAATGCGGTAGAAAAAGCGATGCTTTATGCATACAGAGACCGCCGAAATAAAAAACGTTCATTCAGGGCACTTTGGATTGCCCGAATCAATGCCGGTGCAAGAGAGCATGGCTTATCTTATTCCAGATTCATGGGAGCGTTGAAGGCCAATAATATCGAATTGAATAGGAAAGTACTTGCCGATTTGGCCATGAACGATCCACAGGCCTTTAAAGCCATAGTCGATAAGGTAAAATAAGATTATAAAATACTTCGCAGATAAAAATCCGATTCAGTTTTTGAATCGGATTTTTTATTGTTCAGAAATTGAGTTTAACAACATCTAAAATTGAAACAGGATAAAAAAAACCCGATTCAATTGAATCGGGTCTTCATTTAGTTGATTAAAATATTTTCAGTCTTATTATTGTAGGCTTACCGAATGTATTTAAAAGATTAATTGATAAACTTCCATTCATCAATTTAACCTTGAGGATCTCTACCTCCTCCATCACCTTTTTCACTGACTTGAGGATCTCGTCCTCCGCCATCGCCTTTTTCACTGACCTGGGGATCTCTTCCTCCACCATCTCCTTTTTCACTAACTTCAGCTTGGTTTTCTTCACCCGGGCTTAAGTTTAAATGTTCCTGAGAAGGAAGGGGATTAGAATCTGGTCCGTTTTTCATAATGATTAAATTTAAGTTTAAAACATACATTAATTATAAAAATACGTAATTTCATACAAAAAGCACCGAATTTGTACTATTTTTCTGAACCAACCGGGATATTAAATGACTATTAATCAATTTTTTAAGGAATGTCACAAGAGGGAAATATTTAAAAGCCTCTCCATATATATTGTTTCCGGATGGGTTATTTTACAAGTCTTATCTGTTATTTGGAAACCTCTTGGATTACCTGATAAAAGTGTCACAATTCTGATTATTGGATTGCTAATTGGTTTTCCTATCTATATTTTATACATCTGGAAATCCCGTTTGAAATATTCGGTCGCAACTGATTTAAATGATCCAATTGAGGTAAAAAACAGGAAGAATTTTGAACGGTATTTCTTTACTAGCTTTGCGATAATTTCATTCTTTAGCGCAGTATCTGTATTCTGGATCTTTAATAATTCTTATCTGGACAAAATGAATTTGGCTGAATTCAGTGGTTCAGATAAAATCGCAGTCTTAAACTTTAAAAACAATACGGGAGATACAAATTATGATCAAATAGGAAAATTGGCGATGAACTGGATCCTTCACAGTATTACTGAAAATAAGGTTGGTCAGGTCATAACTGAGGATATACTTGCCAATTACGCAGAAGCAATTCAAAGCAATTCCAGTGGAATTACCTCCAGTCGTGACATTTTAAAAACCTTTCTCCAACCATCAGAAATTGTAGAGGGTTCATATTTCCTGAAAAATAACAATCTCGTTTTAAACGGTTCAGTAGTGGATGGGAATTCTGGGGATATCTTGTTTTCATTCCAACCGGTAGAATGCGATAGCGAGAGTCCATTCGACTGTATTGAAGAATTGAATCAACTCCTTTTGGGATATTTAATTTCAGAAAGTTCTGATCTTCCAAGAATTGCACCTACCCCACCAAAATATGAAGCCTACAAAATTTTTATGGAGGCTCAGTCTATTTATGGTTTTAATAATGATCTTTACCTTGAATTATTAAATAAGGCTATTGAGATTGACAGTAACTATTTCGATGCTCTTGTCAATAAGGTGATGTATTATGTCAATCGGAATGATTTTAAAACGGCAGATTCGCTTCGGCTGACCATCCTTCCACAGACTGGCCATACCAGTAGGATGAAAAATTTGATGAATTATTACCAGGCGACAATTAAAGGGAACAACCGAAAAATTTATGAAACATATTTAAAGGAATATGAAGTCAATCCATTCAACATCAGAACAAATCAAACGCAAATGACCCTCGCTCTTCAAGCCATTAATAAACCTGAATTAGTGAAGTCCTTCTATGACGAACTCCCAAATGATGAATTCGATCTTGAGAATTGCACCTTCTGCATGTACAGGGTTTACACCAAGGCAATAGCCGACATAGAGTTGGGAGATTACTATAAAGCATTTGATCTTCTGGAAACTGCCATGCGTTCAAATGATCATGTGCTGCTGAGAAAAGCGGCGGTCACTACCTATGTTCGCACCAATGATATTGAAAATCTCACTGTATTTTTAGATCAAATGCAAATTTTATCGGATGCAAAAGTCTGGGAGGAATGCAACTTATTAGCGGGGAAAGAGATCCTTTTGAATACAAAAGACAAAGAATTGGCTAGTAGGTTCTTTGATAATGTCATAGAGGCTTCAACCGATAAAACAACCAGAAATGTGGCAAATGCTTACTATTATAAACGCGATTTCAAAAAAGCCGAGGAGCTTTATAAGAAATTGCTTGTGAGTGATCCCGAATCATTGAATCATCTCTCCAAATTAGCAATATCCTTATTCGCTAATGGAAAGGATAAGGAATCCAGTGACATTATAAACAGAATAAATTCATTGAGAAGCGACTACGATTTAGGTTATATAGATTATGCAATGGCTCAGATATTTTCATCTCGGAATGACATGAAGAGTGCATTAGAATATCTGAAGGTATCAGTAGCCAGAGGCAGATGGTATACTCAGGAAACTTTTAAGAATGACTTTCATTTTAATCCAGTCATTAACAGTCCTGAATTTGATGAGATCATGAATTTTTGGAATAAGGGTCTCTGATTTCATTATTAAGCCCCTTCTTCACCATTACTAAAATCTAGTCGGTTTTCTCAAATTTCAAATCTTATCTATTACATGGATTGCTTCGTATTTTTTATTCCAACGATTACAGATGGAAAAACGATGGCTAAATTCAATTTATTTTTAGGGATGAATTCAAAAATTAGTATCTTAAGTTACTTCCAATTTGCCAACCAGGGCTTAACCTTTTAATAAACCAACCAATTCATGAAGCAACTCGATAATCATCATGCCTTGCTTATCGGTGTAGGGTATGAACAAAAGGATGTCTACATGAGACATGATGCTAAAGCCGTTTATGAAGTTTTGGTTGATGAGAATTATGCTGGTTACAAGCCAGAAAATGTAAAATTACTTATTGGTGAGGATGCTACAAGAGAAAAAATCAGGGGTTCACTTGATGATCTGGCCAGGCGAACTAATTCAGATTCCAAGGTATTAATCTATTATTCTGGACATGGCAATGGCTTCACAAGAGATGGGGTGAACATGTACTACCTGGAACTTTATGGATATTATGATTACGGTGATGACGATTATAATATAAAACCACGATTAGATGCTCATGAGATTCGGGAGCATCTTAACAAGATCAGTGCAGATCGATTGACCTTTTTATTTGATTGCTGCCATGCCCAGGGTATGACCAAAGGGGGTGAACTGCTTACAACAGCAAATAAACTTGATGTCAATCACAAATGGGGAAAGAGTGATGCCGTAAAGGAAGAAAACATGAAAAGTGAACAGATGGTACAACTTTTAGATGATGAGGAAGGTTTTGCCATTATTTCTTCCTGCAAAGATCATCAGAAATCATTACGGCATAACGAACATACAAATAGCCTTTTTACCACATGTTTGATAGAGGCTTTAAAGGGTGAAAATATCTATAATCCTAAAGATCCTTTCGTAAGGCTTACCGATGTAGTCAATTATTTAAGTGAAGAAGTCCCCAAACGCGCACAGGAATGGAAGAGAAAGCAAGACCCATTCTTTAATTTGTCATTTGATGATAATTTTGAATTATGCAAGGTGCCGCGAAATAAGATTGCAGAAAGACTTTTGATAGAGTTTGAGAAAATGGATATCAAGCCTGCCCCCTCTAAGACTAAAAGAGCAGTTAAGAAATATTTTAGGAAAAGTGAAGGTGTGAACAACGTACTCATCCTTGCCCATGGCTTCACAGGTGAGGGCCATGAAACCTATGGAAAAATCCCATATTTACTCATGGGAAATGAGAAAATGAACGGCTGGGATATAATGCCATTCGGTATCAACCAGAATATTATGCCCGCTATGGGCAAAGGTGTCTGGGCTTCAATTGAAAACCTCAACCGCTATTCGGAGAATCTAAGGTCAAGACTGGCTAATGAATTTAACAGTTACGACCGCATTGCCATAGTAGCATACAGTCTTGGCGGTCTTGCAGTACAAAAGGCAATTCTTGCATCTGAACCGGAGATTAGAGAAAGGCTTAGTCATGTTATTTTAATTGCTACTCCCAGCAACGGGATCACGAATGATGCTTTTAAAGAACATTGGAAAAATCAGATTCATGATCTGATTAAAGGATCATCTTACATCAATAATTTACGATCTGAATGGGATCAGACCTTCAAAGACAACTACCCATTCCATTTGAAGGTTGTTGCAGCCACTAAGGATGAATATGTATCCAAGGAATCTTGCCTGGATCCATTTGGTCAAAAATACTGGGAGATGGTAAGTGGAAATCATCATAGCGTGGTAAAACAGGAAACCAATGAGAACGATACCTATCGGCTCATTCTTGACACCCTGACCAACAATGCATTTTCACGGCTATACACAGATCAGGAGGAGGTGAACCTATTGTTAGGTGAGTACGACAGGATTATTGATGAACTCATGCCTGATCTGGAAAAATTAAATGAGGGCGCTTTGGAAAAACTAATCCATGCTCTTGAAGGATCAGGAAAAAGGCAAGAAGCCATCAAGATTCTAAAAACCCATAAACTCACACAGGAGGATTCCGATATGCTACGTGCTTTAGGTGATCTGTACAAGAACAGGTATCTCAATGACAGCCATTTGGAAGACGCAGAAACCGCAATGAACTGTTATAAACGATCGTATGAAATTGCCAAGAATGAAAAGGATAATGAAGATGTTTATCTTAGCGCGATTGACCTGGCATTTTTGAACCTGCTGTTAGACAATAAGAAGGATATGTTAGCTTATGCAGAAGAAGCCAGGGACTTGGCTGAACACATGCGCAATAGTTTGAACAAATTATGTACTATGGCAGAAGCCTTTCTCTTGCAGGATGACATGGACAAAGCACGATCCTATTATGAAAAAACAGCAGCTTTGGCTGGAATAAAGGAGAAAATTGCCATTTATTCAAATGCATTTACTGCATATTCTAAACTTAGCGGGGTTGACGACCCGGCAGACGAATTCATCCTATTCTTAAAGGAGAATCTTCTGACATGATTACGGTGATTATGAATGGAAAAAATCCACATGAAAAAAATCCGATTCAGCTTGAATCGGATTATTATTATTGAGTTAGTTTATTACCATAAATTAAGGGAGAACATCATAATACCTTAAAGGGTATAATTCCGAACGTCCAGCTAAATTATGTTAACCGTTACCCGGTTCCTCCCGGATCAATGGTTCCACCGCCCTTTGGAGTTCCATCATCATCGGTATGGTCATCATCGCTATCGCTATCATCTGTGTCGATAGATTCTGCCATCCTTGACTGCCCTCCCGGGTCAATTGTTCCACCTGGCTTCGCTTGACCGCCCGGATCAATAGTTCCGCCTGGCTTCGATTGACCACCCGGATCAATGGTTCCGCCTGGCTTGGCCTGACCTCCCGGATCAATCGTACCGCCTGGCTTGGCTTGACCACCTGGGTCAATAGTTCCGCCTGGCTTCGATTGACCTCCTGGATCTATCGTACCTCCTGGCTTGGCTTGTCCGCCCGGGTCTAAGGTACCACCTGCATTTGATTGGCCATCCTCTTCAGCGAACTTGTTCAGTTCTGAATCGGAATCGATTTGTTTAGACATAATGGTTGAATTAATTAATTAAGAGTATAAATTAGCAAAAATGTGTAACTTAAGCAAATAAAATCCTACAGATAGGAAGCCAATTAAATATACCTCATAGCCGAAATGAGCATCCGAGAATTCTTAAAAGAGTGCAACGATAGAGATGTCTTTAAACGGGTGTCTATCTATATTGTGTCAAGCTGGGTAGTTTTGCAGGTGCTGGTTGCCATATGGTCACCCCTTGGAATACCCGAGATATCAGTGACTTATCTCATTCTTATCCTCCTAATTGGATTCCCTTTTTACCTGTACTTCTTTTGGAAAGCCAAATCACATTTGATCCTAACCGATCCCGATGATATGGAGGAGGAAGAAGAGGTTTTGAAAGTCAAAAGAAAACAATTCAAAACCATGTACTTCAGGTCGCTGGGGTTTATCAGTGTATTGAGTATTGCAGCAGTGGGTTGGATTATCAATAATAATTTTATCGGGAGTAATTTTATACCCCAAATCTCCACTGATAAGATTGCCGTACTCAATTTCGATAACGACACAGGTGACAAAGATCTTGATATTGTAGGCAAAATGGCCGCAGATTGGCTCATTCATGGAATAACAGAGAACCATGCTGGTGAAGTCATTTCCTCACAGGTTATCGATAATTATTCCAATCTCTTAACGGCTCAAATCGGTCCGACTGCAGAGAATGCCTTTACGTCCTTTTTCAAAA
Organism: Flavobacteriaceae bacterium; assembly: GCA_013042625.1. Taxonomy (GTDB): domain Bacteria; phylum Bacteroidota; class Bacteroidia; order Flavobacteriales; family Flavobacteriaceae; genus SHLJ01. Next base: position 10,030 of record JABDPU010000293.1, read on the forward strand.
CGGACAAGGTGGTGAGAGGTGCTTATTTCTTACGAGAGGATAAGCTCGTTTTTCAATGTATCATTCAAGATGGGCAAACTGCCCAAAACGTTATGGCTTTTGAACAATTGGAGTGCTCAAAGGATAATGCCCTGGATTGTATTGAAGAATTGAAACAGAAAGTTATTACCTACTTCGGAATGAAAGAGGAGGGTTCATTGGGTATAGAGGAATATCCACCTAAATATGAAGCCTATCAAAAAAGACTTTTAGCAAGAGACGTTTATGAACAAAAAGACCTCTACATCAAATTGTTAAATGAAGCAATCAGTATTGACAGTACCTATTTTGAGCCGCAAATATTAAGGGTCCAGCACTATTTTAACATTCGGGAATATGCTAAGGCTGATTCATTGTTTAAAAAGCTAAATTTTGAAAATCGGCTTGCAAAACGTCAAACTGCTTTACTTAATTTCACCGAAGCAATTCTGGAAGGTAAAAATGATAAGGCCTGGCGGAATTTTAAGTACGAATATGATATTGTACCAAAAGATCCTGAAACCAATTCAACTTATATGACCCTCAGTCTGCAATTTGTCAATAAGCCCGATTTGCTTGAGGCTAGTTTCCAGGAAATTCCGATGGATGATTTTAACCTCGAAGACTGTATTCAATGCACTTTCAGATATTATACTATGGGGTTAGCCCATATTGAATTGGGTGAGTATGAAAAAGCAGTAGAATTGCTGGAACCCGTTGTTGATATCCTTGAGCAAACTTATATTAAACGCACCCTGGCAGCCGCATATGCAGCCTTAAATCAAGATGAAAAAATCAATGCTCTTCTCAATGACCTTGAACTGAAAGACAGGGTTCAGGATAAACATCAAATCGGTTTGCATGTCGGTACACGTTATCTGTTAAATGGACAGCAGGATAAAGCGAAGTCATATTTCGAATCTTTAATAGGGCACAATGAAGCCAAGAAAGGTCATCGGGCAGAAGCCTATTATTTCCTGGGAGATTATGAAAATGCAGAAAAACTATATCGCGAGCTTTACAATCAGGATAATAATTCTATAAATGCAAGGACAATGCTTGCCATTTCTTTATTCAAGATGGGCAAGGCAGATGAGGCAGATTCAATTTTATCCAGGTTGGAAGACGAATACTCCGATTTTGATTTTGGTGAGATCGATTATAACTTAGCAAAATATTATGCCGCTAAAGGAGAAAAGGATGAAGCACTAAGAGAATTGCAGAAATCTGTTCTTAAAGGCAAACGATATTTCCCCACAACCTATCAGAATGACCCACACTTCTTAGAATACCTCGACTCCCCCATTTTCAATACCATTCTTACCTCTTGGCATTAAACCAACCACTGATGAAAACTCTTGATAACGCATATGCCCTTTTAATAGGAATCGGCGCAGATTTAAAGGCCTCTGTAGAAGATGCCAATGTCATTTATAACGTATTGGCCGATAAGACCCTTTGTGGGTATAAGGAAGAAAACATTGTTCTTCTTACGGAGGAACAAGCAACTAAGCAGGGAATTTTAGAAGGTCTCGATAAGATGATTGACATGACCAATGATGACTCCTCTGTCCTTATTTTTTACTCAGGCCATGGCGGTCGCACCCCCTGGAATGATAAGGTCATTTACTGGCTTCAACCCAATGATCATAATGAAGAAAACAAAGTCTATATCGATTCGGTTGATTTCCGAAATAAGATAAACCAGATGAAAGCTAAACGGATGGTCATTCTGATGGATTGCTGCCATGCTGCTGGGATGACAAACAGACAAGATCAGGTTTCTTCTGATAGTAGCCTGCAGACAAGTGTTGTCGACGAGAATCCTGAAGGTTTAGTAGATAATTTAGGACAGGATCATCAAACGGTTACCATTATGTCGTCCTGTCGGGATGACGAGAAGTCATGGATTCTTCCTGGACAAATAAACAGCTTGTTTACGCAGTGTTTTATTGAAGCTCTTAAAGGTGGAAATAGACGATTCTATGAAGATGAATATGTCAGGCTTACCGATGCTGTGAACTATATTTTTGATCAGGTTCCGAAAAGGAAGCCTGTTCAAAACCCCTTTATGAACCTCAAACTCTACGATAATTTTGCATTGAGTTTTATTCCGGAAAGTCGTCGTTCTCAAATTTTACCACCACCCACACCAGTGGTAGAAGGCAGTTCATCTGATGCTCCGAAATCGAGCGGTGAAGATACCAGCCCGAAAGAAGTGACATTCTGGAGAGAAACTGAAAACGCAAATAATCTTGTATTATTTATACATGGTTTCTCCGGGGAGGCTACAGATACATTTGGGAAAATTCCCCAATTACTCATGGAAGATCCACAAATGAATGGGTGGGATTTAAAACCTATTGGATATTCTCCTAAAGTTAAACCAGAATTAGGTAAAGATATCTGGGCTGCAAGTCTAGATATTAAAAAGATTGCCATGTACCTGGAATCCTGTATCAAGTACAAGTTTAAAAAATATGATAGGATTGCGATAGTGGCGCATAGTTTGGGAGGTCTTGTAGCACAGCGTGCTTTATTAAACCTGAAGGGCGAACAACTCAACAAGATTTGTCACCTTGTACTTCTTGGAACACCGAGTAACGGACTGGACAAAGAACTCATAAAAAAAGAATGGCACAACAAACATGCTGAAATGAGCAGTGATGGTGAGTTCATCACCAAACTAAGAGCAGACTGGAATGAAAAGTTCGGTAAGAGGCCACCCTTCAAACTGAGGGTAGCTGCAGCATTGGATGATCAGTATGTGGATATGGATTCCTGCTTTGCCGATTTTGATGAAGATGTTTGTGAAATGGTCGATGGCGATCATTTGAGAATGGTAAAACCCAAAGATCGGGACGACGATTGTTACAATTTAATATTATCAACCCTTGTTGAATACGGTTTCTTCAATCAGTTCACCGATAAGGAGGAAATCAATCTTGCCATGGGTAAATATGATGCGGTAGTAAAAAGCCTATTACCTCGGAAGGATGAACTTGATGCCAATGGATTGAGACAACTTATCTTCGCCCTTGAAGGCATGAGTAGAAGCGAGGAAGCCATAGATATTCTTGAAAATCATCCTGTCGCAAAAGGAAATACAGATCTTATGGGAATTCTCGGTGGAAGGTTCAAACGTTCTTACCTGAAGACTTTCAAGAAAGGAGATGCCGATAAGGCCATATCATATTACAGCAATGCTCTTGAAATAGCAACCGAAAGAAAGGATCACGGCCAGATTTATTACCAGGCCATTAACCTGGCATTCCTTTATTTAGTTGCTTATAATGATAATACTAAATGTATGGACTATGCCCAGATTGCAAGGGATTCGGCGGAAACGGAAGAGGATAACCTTTGGAAACTGGCAACATTAGGTGAATGCTATGTTTATTTCCATGGGTTCGACGAAGCCAAAAAATATTATCTGAAAGCAGCCGCTCTGGCCAATGTGAGACAAAAGCTCTCTATCTATACCAATGCACATACAGGTTACCAGGCCTGGATGGCCGGTGGATTTACCAAATCAGGGCCGCTTCAGCAGGAGACGGATGATTTCCTTAGATTTTTGAATCAAACCTTCCTGAGTTAGAATGATCCGGTTTAATCAATATGACGATCCGAATATAGAATTTAAAAAAGCCATAAAGAAGCCATTACCAATCAGTTGTGTTCAAATGGATGAGGAATTTGAAGTGGCAACCCTTGAAGGCATCATGAAAGGAAAAAAAGGAGACTGGCTGATGAAGGGTGTCAACGGTGAACTGTACCCATGTGCCCATGATATTTTTATCAAATCATATGATTTGATCGAGTAATAAAAAAAATTGTAAATTAGATTTATTAATCCAACCAAAATTCCTCACACTATGCCGACAGATGTCATATTTGTCAGTTATTCCAGAAAAGACAAGGCATTCGCCGAAGCCATTGCTGATGAATTCGAAAAGCTTGGCGCAAAAGTCTGGATTGATCGCGAAATTAATCTTGGTAAAGCCTGGGACAATGAAATTGATGAAGCCCTTGGTGAAGCTACCCATATGGTTTTAATCATGTCAACTCCTGCGGCTATTTCGGAAAATGTCAGGGATGAGGTCTCAGAGGCCAGGGAATTAGGAAAAGAAATGGTTCCTATTCTGATCGAACAAATTGATCCTGAGCATGTTCCATTCAGATGGAAGCGCATGCAGTATGCTGATTTTTTGGGAGATCCGGAGCGCGCCATGAAAAAAGTTCTAACCCATTTTGGATATGATTCAGGGGCAGTTAAGCGATTTGTAAAATTAAGGGATCTTATTCGTGGAATACCGAAGACATCAAACGGGAAGATCGTTCCCCTGGAAGATTCAGACATGAATGAAAGGGAGCAAAAACTCATGGATGAACTGATATCCGAAGAAGAAATAGATGCCGCTACTGAGATGCATCATAGAGGCCGTAAAAAAGAATTCCAGGTTATCGCGCTGGTTTTAATCGGAATACTCCTATTATTTATAATGGTGAAATTCATTCTGAAAATTCCACTAGACAGCGAAAATATGGTAAATGTTATTGCAACTGCCGTTGCTTGTGCTTTGTGCCTGGGATTAATTGTTAAGCCCATTGGTAAGGTAAGAAAGCATACTCGAAATATTGAATTGCTGAGATTATTTAAAGTTAAACGCGCGCGTCTAGTCAACATTATTGATAAAATGTCTGACGATGAAATAAACAACACCAACGAGGAATTTGATACCCTTATAGTTATTTAACACCAACCTCATGAAACGAATCGACCAAAAAGTAAAGGAAATTGAAAAAAAGGACAAGCAAAATCGACTCCTGTATATAGGCTTTGTAGTCCTCATTCTGGCCTTTATGGCTGCCATCCTTTATTACCAGGATCAGATTGCTAAAAAGGATCAGGCCATTACCGATGAACAAGTCAAAAATTCTAAACTTTATCAAAATCTGGAGGAGCAAAAAAATACGATTGAAGATCAGAAAAATAAACTTGAAGCCAGTCTTAAACCTGAAGAATACTGGGAATTTATTAAAAAAGAAAACTCTGTGGAATCGTATATACAGTATCTCACCAATGTTTGGGGCATAGAACGGGATTCAACCGATATTAAAACGGCCAAAACCAATTTGAAATCAAATGGAACTATGGGAGAAGGCGGTTGGATTTATATTGGCACGGAAGATCGAAATGGTTTTAGTCCTACAGACTCACAGGGCAGACAAATTGCTGAAATATTCTGGCGAGATGGCGTTGAGAATGTTGACCCTATTTCAAAATCAAAACCCGAGCCTAACGATATCCTTAAATTGGTGCAATCGAGAAACAGAACAACATATACGGCTGCAAGGTTCTCAAGTTCAGACAATAAAGAAGGATGGCGCCCAAGTACGAAAGCCTTTGTAACTAAAGTAGAACAAGAACCTGGCAAAACCAATATTTGGGCGTATATACGCTATTATTAACCCGTTTAAGAAAATCTAACATCTAAAGAGCCGACCAAAAGGTCGGTTTTTTAATTTTTGTCTAATGGAATACCTGATCATCTGTATAGTAGCCTTTCTTGCTTCAATACTTACATTCTTTTCCGGCTTCGGCCTTGGTACCATCCTACTTCCGGTCTTTGCATTTTTCTTTCCCATTGAAGTGGCTATCGCTTTAACCGGTGTAGTCCATTTTTTTAATAATATGTTCAAGCTAACCCTGGTCGGTAAAAATGCTAAATTAAAAGTGTTGTTGTATTTTGGAATTCCCGCTGTAATCGCTGCCTTTCTGGGAGCCAGATTATTGCTCAGTCTGACTGATACGCCTACCCTGACCAGTTATACAATGGCCGGCCGCAACTTTGAGATCACTTTGGTCAATGTTGTCATTGCCATTTTGCTCATCACCTTTGCCATTATTGAATTGATGCCGTTTTTAAATCGCATGAATTTCAAGAAGAAACATCTGCCAATTGGTGGTTTTTTAAGTGGATTTTTTGGAGGCCTCTCCGGTCACCAGGGGGCGTTACGATCAGCATTTCTTATCAATGCGGGACTAACGAAGGAGGCCTTTATCGGCACTGCCGTTGTCATTTCATCATTTATAGATTTTACACGCCTGTCAGTATATTCAACCCAAATTCTGAATGCTGGTCTAAAGGAAAATCTGCCTATGGTGTTGTCGGCAACAATTGCTGCTATGACGGGTGCTTTTTTCGGAAATCGATTATTGAAAAAAATCACTTTTGATCTTATCCACAAGATCGTAGCCGTTTTGCTGATTATAATATCAATCCTTCTGGGAGTGGGAATCATTTAATCAGGATCAGTTCCCGTATGCTGTAAGGACCAGTCGCCGTGAACCACCATTATCCCGATGCTCACAGAGGTAAATACCCTGCCAGGTACCTAGATTGAGTCGGCCATTGGTAATTGGTATTTGAACTGAAGCTCCCATCATCGAAGCTTTGATATGTGCGGGCATATCATCAGGGCCTTCCATCGTATGCCTGTAATAAGGCGCATTTTCAGGAACCACTATATTCATATGGCTTTCGAAATCCGATAATACCGTTGGATCTGCATTTTCATTTATGGTAAGACTCGCAGATGTATGCTTGATAAAAATGTGAAGAATGCCCAGGTTGATGATCTTTATCTCCGGGAATGAATCCAGTATTTCATGGGTAATGATGTGATATCCCCTTCGGAAGGGTGTAAGTTTCAGCTCAGCTTGAAACACATGCATAGGCAATCAGGTTTTTTGCTTTTTCTTCCTTGCTGCCGGAAACAAGACGTTATTAAGGATCAAGCGGTAACCCGGTGAAGTAGGATGCAAGGATAATTCGGTTTTAGGATCTCCTACCCTATGTGTATAGTCCTCAGGATCATGGCCCCCATAAAACGTGAAGAATCCTTTTCCTTTTATTCCATGAATATATTTGGCTTCACCATTGGTCTTATTTTCTCCCATAACCAGAACATTAGATTTGATCTGATCCCTGGTAAACGATGTGGTTTGACCCATAAATCCTTTTACTAATGCGGTATGATTCTGGGTTAGCATGGTAGGGACCGGGTCCCATTTGGCTGAGAATTCCATTAAGGAAAAGTAATCTGTAGTCCTTGGAATCCTGCGTTTCTGCGTCATATCAATGGAGGAGAACTCATAAACATTAGGATTGCGTTCCAGTATATAATCGGTGAATGCAAAGGTCTTTGAATATTCGATCTTACTCTGATAGTTCGGGTCACTACCGTCACCATCGAACATGGGTTCGCAAATATCCACACCTTCAGCAGAAAGTGCTATATCAAAACTGTCGGTCGCACTGCACATGGCAAACATAAAACCGCCACCCACTACATAGTCCCTTATCCTCAATGCCACATCTCTTTTCGCTTCTGAAACCTTATCATAGCCCAGTTTGGCTGCCAGTGCTTCTGCTTCCTGCTTTTCCTTAATATACCAGGCTGCACTGCGATAACTCCTATAGAATTTTCCATACTGACCTGTAAAATCCTCATGGTGAAGGTGAAGCCAGTCAAAAAGTAACAAGGCGTCATTTAATACCTCTGTATCATAAACCGTCTCATAGGGGATTTCCGCAAAGGTCAAAACCATGGTAACGGCATCATCCCAGGGCTGTTTACCATAAGGCGTATACACCGCAATCTTGGGAGCCTTTTCAAGAACTACGGCTTCCATATTCTGACTCGGGCTGCTAATTTCTTCGAGAATAGATTCTGCTTTAGAATCGCTTATAACTTCAAAGGACACGCCTCTGATCTGGCATTCTTTCCTGATCTCTTCAAAATCGGGTAATAGGAATGACCCTCCACGATAATTCAGCAGCCATTTTACCTTCTGCTGTTTCTCCAGGGTCCAATAGGTAATACCATATGCCTTGAGGTGATTCTTCTGGCTTTCTGCATCCATTGGGACGAGGATATATGAAGCCGAAACCTGGAAAGAAATAAGCAGACTAAGGACAATTAGTATCTTTTTCATAAATGGAAGATACTTAAATTTCCTTCAAGGGTGAAAGTTTTAAGGATTTTTTGGCTATAATACTGATCTAGAACGGTATACCGGCATCATCGGTATCTCCGAAGGCCTCATCAGCTGACGGATAATTATCTGTTTTAAAGGTATCATCATTAGCCGCAGCATTCATTTTACTATGAAATTCAAACGGTGAATCGAAGTCGTCCAGGTTATCAAATTTACCCAGGTGACCGATGAATTTCAATCGAATATTATCCAGTCCACCATTTCTGTGTTTCGCAATGATCAATTCGGCCTGACCTTCAGTTGGTGTTCGTTCTTCATCATCCCATTCATCAATCTTGTAATACTCAGGTCTGTAAATGAATGAAACAATATCGGCATCCTGTTCTATGGCTCCGGATTCCCTCAAATCTGATAGGATAGGACGTTTGCTTCCTCCCCGTGTTTCAACCGCACGAGATAGCTGTGACAGTGCGATTACCGGAACACTCAATTCCTTGGCCAGGGCTTTCAGGTTTCTCGAGATCATAGAGATCTCCTGTTCACGATTACCTCCTTTTTGAGATGAACCAGTTGTCATCAGTTGCAGGTAATCGACCACAATTAGCTGAATATCATGTTTCGATTTTAATCGTCTTGCTTTTGCACGAAGGTCGAATATGGAAAGTGATGGAGTATCATCAATAAATAAAGGTGCTTTTTCCAAAGCTTTAACCTTAACATTAAGTTGCTCCCATTCGTGTTTTTCCAATCGGCCCGTTCTAAGTTTTTCTGAAGACAATCCTGTTTCACTTGAAATCAAACGTGTAATAAGCTGAACCGAGGACATTTCAAGTGAGAAAAAGGCGACCGGGATATCCTGGTTGACGGAAATATTTCTCGCCATGGATAAGGTCAAAGCCGTTTTACCCATACCTGGACGGGCGGCTATTATTATGAGGTCTGAGTCCTGCCAACCTGAAGTCACTCGATCTACTTTATCAAATCCGGAAGGAATACCACTGAGGCCCTCCTTATTGGAGATCTCTTCAATCTTTCGCTTAGCCTGGATTACCAACTCCTGGGCTGTTTCAGAAGATTTTTTAATATTTCCTTGGGTCACTTCATAAAGCTTAGCTTCAGCCTTATCTAAAAGGTCGAATACGTCCTGTGACTCATCATAAGAATCTTCAATGATCTCGTTCGAGATTTTAATAAGGCTTCTTTGAATAAACTTCTGAAGAATTATCCTGGCATGAAACTCAATATGTGCAGATGAAGACACTTTTTGGGTCAGTGAGATCAGGTAAAAGTCACCTCCAACCAAATCGAGCTTCTTATCTTTTCTCAATTGAGCCGAAACCGTTAATAAGTCGATCGGCTCGCTGCTCTCAAACAATTTGTAGATCGCTTCAAAAATATACTGATGCGCTTCTTTGTAAAAAGCATCCGGACTGAGAATATCGATTACCTCATCCACTCCCTTTTTATCAATCATCATTGCTCCCAACACAACTTCCTCTAAATCAAGGGCTTGTGGAGGGATCTTCCCTTTTTCGAGATTTATTATCGTTCCTTTGTCGATTTTAAACCCCTTTAATTGGTCGGGTTGTTTCATGAAAGCGAATGTACTTAAATTGTATACAACTTAGTCCTTTTACGGACTATTCAATGTTAACTGTCCTTCAACAATTAAACTGTTAATAACTTAAAAAAATTGTTGATACCCACAAAAAAATCCGACTGTAATTCAATCGGATTTTTTAATCATTCGGAAAACAAGGGTTTAATCCTTATAGACCCCCATTTCAAAATATTTTTCCATCCTGTTTTTGACCAGTTCTTTTGGTGATAAGTTTTTCAAGCCTTCATAAGATTTGACAATTGCATCACGCACAGTCAGGAATGTTTTTTCAACATCGGTATGAGCACCCCCCAGAGGTTCTTTAATAATAGCGTCAACCAGCTTCAGTCGTTTCATGTCTTTGGCAGTCAATTTTAACGCTTCAGCAGCTTGCTCTTTATATTCCCAGCTTCTCCAAAGTATTGAAGAGCATGATTCCGGAGAAATAACTGAGTACCAGGTATTCTCTAACATCAGCACCTTATCTCCTACTCCTATACCCAATGCACCTCCAGATGCGCCTTCTCCAATAATAACAGTAATGATAGGCACTTTAAGCCTTGTCATTTCAAAAATATTGCGGGCAATGGCCTCTCCCTGTCCGCGCTCTTCTGCATCCATTCCAGGATATGCGCCTGGGGTATCCACTAAGGTTACAACAGGTATCCCGAATTTTTCAGCCGATTTCATCAGTCGGAGTGCCTTTCGGTATCCTTCTGGTTTTGCCATCCCAAAATTCCTGTACTGACGGGTTTTTGTATTGACCCCTTTTTGCTGGCCGACAAACATATATGATTGATCACCAATCTTACCGAGGCCACCTATCATCGCTTTATCATCGAAGAAATTTCGATCACCGTGCATTTCCAAAAAACTATCGCCACAGAGGGCATTGATGTAATCCAGGGTATAAGGTCGGTTCGGGTGTCTTGACAGCTGAACTCTCTGCCATGGTGTCATTTTACCATAGATGTCTTTTTTGGTTTGAGCCAATTTCTTCTCAATCTGACGACAGGTCTCGGTAACATCAACATCACTCTCTTCACCTATAAGCTGACACTTCTGAAGTTGTTCCTCCAATTCCTTAATAGGGAGCTCAAATTCTAGATATTCCATAGAAATTTAAGTTTATCGATGGAATACAAACCTACACAATTTTTTTCGCTTTAATCCTATTTTTAATTATTCCGTTAATGATCACCGTACTAAAAATCAGCAAGGCACCAATATAAAATTCTGCATCCATTTTTTCACTTTCGGGAAAAAGCAATATGGCAAGCCCAATGCCGTAAATCGGTTCCAGGTTATAAGTGAGAACAACGGTATACGGATTGATATGCCTCATAACATAAACGGCAGCTATAAAAGCATAGGCCGTACATATAGAACCCAATAGGAATAAATAGAGCCAGTCGGTCCCGATCAATTCAAAAAAACCTTCTCCAAATCCTTCTCCACTGATCAGAAGAAACAATGAAATGCAGAATATTCCACTGATAAATTCGTAGAAACTGATCACTGAAGCCTGGTAGCGTTCAACAAATTTTCCGTTGATCACAGAAAACAGCGAAGAGAATAAGGCCGAAATAATGCCTAAAATGATACCATTGATGTATTGAAATTCAGATTGGGTGATCAGCCAAACGCCAACAATCACCAGGACGCCAAACAAAATTTCATATCCTATAATCTTTCGTTTAAAAAAAACAGGCTCAATAAAGGAGGCAAAAAAAGCCCCGGTTGAAAACATCGCCAGAGCTATGGAAACATTAGCCTGCTTAATACTTTCGAAAAACGTGATCCAATGCAGAGCTATTAAAATTCCGGCAACGGAAAATTTGGCAATGGACTTTGTATCAACTTTTAGATCAGTCTTTGTTAATCTGATAAATAAAAATATCAGTACTACCGCAATGACCATCCTGAACCAAACCAATGGAACAGAACCTATTGTTATCAATTCACCAAGAATAGCAGTAAATCCTGCGATAAAAACAAGCAGGTGAAGATGAAGATAGTTCTTTAATTTAACGCTTGGCATTATATAAAAGGTATGCCGCTAATGTACCGAAAAGTAGGTTTGGAAACCAAACGGCAAAAAACGGAGGCATGTCTGATTGTTCAGCCATAACACCAAATACCTTATCAAAGAAAATATAAATCATAGCGATAAGAATTCCCAGGGCCAGGTTAACTCCCATACCACCACGCCTTTTTTTAGAAGATACCGATACTGCTATAATGGTGAGGATAAAAACCGAAACAGGAATACTCCACTTCTTAAATTTGACAACCTGGTAACGCCCTATATATGAAGATCCGCGTTCAGTCTCCTTATTGATGAATCGTGTCAGCTCGTTATAATTCAGAGTTTCAGCAATGTATTTGACGGGAGTTAAATCCTCCATATCAAAAGTGAATGTAGTATCAACCCTCCTGCGATTAATAATGGTATCACGCTCAGGCCCTATAATTCGCTTGGTATAGTTGGTAAGGCGATACGTACTGTCGGCCGGGTTATATATGATATTTAAGGCGCTGATTTTGTACTTAAGTGTATTGCCTTCAAAATGTTCCAGTGTAAAATTGGATCCACGTCTGTCCTTGGTATTGAAGTTACTGACGAAAATAATCTCGTTATCATTAATCTGACGGTAGATGTTTGAGGTCTCCTTATCTTTCCGTCCTCCCTTCAGATACTTATATTCGAATTCATTATATCCCTGGCTCGCTTTAGGCGCAAGGTACATGCCCAAAAACAGGGCAATTGCGGCAACCAGACTGGCTCCAATGATATAAGGACGCAGGAACCTATAGAAGGATACACCCGAACTAATAAATGCAATAACTTCTGTATTATTCGCCAATTTGGATGTAAACCAGATTACCGATAAAAACAGAAATAAAGGCAATAACAAATTCGCAAAATAAACAGTAAAATCAAGGTAAAACTGAATGATCTCTCCGGCCGGCACCTCGTTGGCGAGCATCTTATCAATTTTTTCCGCCAGGTTAATGGTTATTCCAATAGGAATAAATAAAACCAGCATCA
>JABDPU010000297.1 GCA_013042625.1 Flavobacteriaceae bacterium
TTAAAATTTATAAATTAGATCAAAATTCGATCATGAGTTCTCAGGATAAGCCATTAGAGAAGATTGAAATAAAGGAAGAAACCCTTAAACAGCACGAGATTGTGCTATATAACGATGATGTTAATACCTTTGATCATGTGATCGAATCATTGATTTATGCCTGCGACCACACGCCTGAACAAGCCGAACAATGTTCGTTAATTGTTCATTATAACGGAAAATGTACTGTTAAAACCGGTGAGTACGACGATCTTGAACCTCGTTGTACTATTCTTCTCGATGCAGGATTAACGGCGGAGATTATTTAATTTCCAAATCGGCCAATTGCACAACTTAGATATGATTTGGCCTTTCTGGCCAAGGTATTGCTGTAGCCTTCAATAGGATACCCCAATTGAGCAAGAAGCTCTGCGGCTTCAATCAGGTCATCTTGATCTTTATAGACGAAAGTAACTGTGTCTTTCTCATGCTCAACAGAAACATCACTAATCCCTTTAAGCTCTCCGAGACGGGTAATAATCGTTTTGGCACAACCACCGCACTTCAAGTTGCTGATGCGAAATGTTGTTTTCATTTAGGAAAATTTTAATAACTGACACATTTTTATAAATACCCGAATTCATAAAAATTTTCAATGTCTTTATTTATACCCGATAAAAATAGGAAGTCTTTCAGGTTCAAATTATGATAAATATCACCCTTTGAAATTTTTTAAGATTTTCGTTTAAATACGAAAGAGGAAGTTATTGCAACAAATAAAGCAACTACGAAGGTCAATATCCTGGAGCTTATAAGAGTGTCCAATCCGGCACTAATCCAGATAATTGTGAATATCAATCCTGATGCAATGGTCAATAATGCTGCTGTCCCATGATAAGATTTCCAGAATAAAGTAAGAAGAATCACCACAGAAAAGGTAGAACCGATTCCGGCCCAAACATAGCCAACTATACTGTAAATAAGATCACTCGGAGATATATAGGCCAGGGCCAGGGCCACAAGAGACAGTAGCGCTGTAATAACCCGTGATTGTTTTAAACCGTTTTTTTGTCCGTATGATTTGGTACTCAGCGGTTTGATGATATTTTCTGAAAGTTCGGTGGCAGAGAGGATAAGTAATGAATTTGCGGTTGAGATCACTGCAGCCAGTACGCCCGTTATTAGAATCCCTGAAATCACCGGACTGAAAATGGTAGTCAGAACCTCTGGCATAACCGTTTCCTGGTCCTTCAGTCCGTCAGGTCCAAATAAGGCGAGCCCGATCCAACCTATCATCAAAGCACCGATATAAGCTATAATAGTCCAAATCACACCAATATTTCTGGCCATTTTTGCATTTGCTTCATCTTTTATTGCCATAAACCGCATGGTAAGCTGAGGTTGTCCGCCCAGGTAACCAAAAAACCATGAAAAGGCACCTGCAATGATTATTCCTGAGCCCAAACCCTGGACTATATTTGTGGCATCGGGAAACCAGGAGTTAAGGAATTTTGCAAGATCTGAGCTCTCATCCATGACTGCACCGCCCATCATAGTTGAATAAGAATCACCGGCCCGGGTTAATGCCTCCGATATCGAAGTTGCATAAACCAGCTCCTCGGGTTGATTTCCCAGGTAAATTATCCCTGCAATCGGAGCAACAATCAGGGTAATGATCATAATAACAGCCTGGATTACATCGGTATAGGTAACCGATCGGAATCCGCCATAAATAGTATATGGAATAACAAGGACAACTATTATGATCATCGCGATGTCTGGGTTGATATCGAACAACGCATTCAATGTTTTTCCTCCTCCGAGGAATTGAGCTCCAACATAAAAGAAAAAGAAAAAGACTATGGTAAAACTGCCTAAGATCCTGATCCATTTTCCCCGATCGCCATGGCGCTTGGCGATATAATCGGTAAAGGTTTCAACTTTGTAACGTTCCGCTTCCCGTCTTAACCTTCCCGCCAACCCGATCCAGGCAACCAGTATACCGGCCACGCAACCAATTGCGGTCCATGTTTCCATTAATCCTGTGGCATAAGCAGCTCCGGGTAAACCCAGCAGAGCCCAGGAAGATTCGCCGGTGGCACGTTCAGATAAGGCAGCAACCCAACCGGGCAGTTTTCGGTCGGCTATAGCAAAGTCTGTACTGGTTTTAACACGTCTTCCCTGGTAGATACCATAGAGGATAATCAGGGCCATATAAAGGCCCATAATGATTAAAATGATAAGCTGATTATCCATCTGTTTTATTAAAGGATTGTCTAATTTAGAAATTCCTGGGAAATCAATTTGGCACGGAATTTGGATTTCTTGAATTTAGGAAATTGTTTTTCCACTTTACTACTTCACTCTTTTAAAGGTCGAATATATTGACCAATGGTCGATATTATATGGCCCTTTCAGGCTTTAAACCAATATTTTATAAATTTGATTGTATCAACCTAAATCAAATAATGATGAAATTCTATTTGCTATTTATCAGCTTTGCTTTGTGTGGGTCCATGTTGTTTGCCCAGGAAGATGAAATTGAAGCACCTCTGGAATACCCCTTTGCCGAAACAGGAACGGAGGTCCCAAGAGGTGTATTTGGAGATGATGACAGAAAAGAAGTTCGGGATGCCGAAGGGATAGAGGATTATGTAAGAGCTACGGCAGTTATGGTTCCGAAAACCGCAGTCCGAGGGAATCGTGTCTATGGTCAGACCCTGAGACAACGTCTGAATAAAATCTATGGAGATCACCCATTCGATGCCGATGTTCGATTTTTAGATCAACCAACGTCCGCATACTGTACTGGCTTTTTAATTGCACCCGATATATTGGTCACTGCGGGTCACTGTATTGAAACCATGGAACAGGCTAAAAACTACTACTGGATATTTGATTATACCAATGAACTGAAGTATAAGAAAGATACCTGGAGCGGATACCTTGATGTTGATCCAAATGATATTTATGAAGTGGCCGAGGTGTTGGATGCCTATTTCCAAGATCTAAGCACCTATACCGACTATTCGGTACTAAGACTTAACAGGAAATCGGAAAGGGCACCTTACAGGTTCCGGACCAGCGGTGAGGTTAGCACCTATTCAAAAGTTAGCACCATCGGTTCGCCAACGGGCTTACCACTGAAATATGCTGATAATGCCAAGGTTGTTGATAATTCTCCCGAAAGATGGTTTAAGAACGATATTGATGGATTTCCCGGGAATTCCGGCGGACCGGTTTTCAATCCGCTTGGATTTATTGAAGGGATTCATGTTCGCGGAGCTGTAGAGCTTCAGGATGGAAAATATACGGGAGATTATAAATACGATTACAGTTGTAATTGCATAAAAACTGTAAAATGGTGGAGCACATTTGGTACAGCAGGATCGCATGCCCATAGAATAACAAAGGTTCCAAACGACCTTTTACATCGCGCTATATATGAGAATATTGAATATGCCATCAAAAGCAGGAATGGCGATCGACTAAAATCCTGGTTGGCTTATTCTTGGCTGCTTGATCATGACTATACAAATGAGCGCGGACGGTTGGAATGGGCTGCTATTAACTCAGACAATATGGATGCTCTCAAAGCAATCATGGCGAAGACCGAAACCGTCATTCAGGATCAGAATGGACGTAATCTGCTTTTTTATGCCATAGATAATAATAACCAGAGCTTCCTCGACTATTTGCTCGAAAAAAATATCTCGCCCGATCAGGAGGATAACAGTGGTGTTTCACCTTTGAAGTATGCTATGAAACGGTCCAGTCAACGCTCCATTGAAACTTTTCTTGAAGCAGGGGCCAATCCTTATGTGGTTGATTCTTACGGAAATAACCTCCTGCACTGGGCTGCTGAAAATGGTGATGTTCAGTTTATTCGCGACCTGGTTAATCTTGGTGTAAATGCAGGTTCGCGTAATTATGCCGGAAAACGCCCTGAAGATATTGCCAAGAAAGCCAAACGCAAATCGGTTCGTAAACTCTTAAAAAAGGCCAGAAAGAAAAAGAGGCTATAATCACCCAATTATTATCATAATGGATACGACTTTCCTGAATAAAATCTCTAAAATATCAATCGTCCTCGTTGTAATCTTTGCTATGAGCCCGTTTGTTCATGCACAGGATGACCTTCCCTTCGTGCTGGAAATGGAAAACAGAACGATACAGCCAGATTCATGCCTGAATAATACCAATAACTGGAATACATTCATTCTTGTTAAAAAGCCGGAAGCGGTAATAGAGAGTGTTACGATTGAAGCAACGCTGAAGGACCAGAAGAGTAATTTCGCTTCTTTCAACAGATTTAACGATTTTGATTTTAAATTCTGGTGCCTGTCCAACAATGCATTTAAGGATGGTTCGTCATTAAAGTTGGAAATAATGTGGATCGATGATTCAGGGGCGTCAACAGATGCTTTTTTCGAAATTTGCCTTGAGTATATCGATCCGACAACTGTTGATCGCGGAAGTGGTGAACCAAAATATGTGAAATTGCCGATTTACTTTGCTACAGACAGGAATAAGGTTAATACAGATGATTGGAATGAAATGTTTGGTAATGAACGCTCCGAACTGAAGTATGGAATATGTCAGGTAAGCATTCCGCATGATCATAAGATTGGAGAAATAGAGAGTCCATCCATCTGGCGTTTCGAATTTACTGAAGATCCTGAAAAACATATCATGATCCATAAGGTGAGTATGCTGGAGAAAGACAATTTCTTCGGAAAACTAAGACGCGATATTCAAGCGACGACACATAAAAGAACATTTTTATTCGTTCATGGATATAACACCTCCTTCAGCGATGCTGCTAAACGAACGGCACAAATTTCCTATGATCTCCTATTCGATGGAAAGGCGGTGTTCTACAGCTGGCCATCACAGGCCTCAACATTCAAATACGCCAAGGATGAAACCAATATCCAGTGGTCTCAAACCAATATCCGTAATTTCCTTGAGGATTATATTTCAAGATCAGGTGCCGAAGAAATTTACCTCGTCGCACACAGCATGGGCAACAGGGGATTAACCAGGGCCATAGTAGATCTTATGGTAGAAAGGCCCGAACTGGGTGATAAAATAAAAGAGATCATATTGGCCGCACCAGATATTGATGCTGATGTTTTTAAACGGGACATTGCTCCTAAAATGGTCAAGACAGTTAAGAAACCCATTACCTTGTATGTTTCATCAGATGATCTGGCATTGAAAGCGTCCAAGGAATTACACGGAAGTCCGAGAGCTGGTGATTCTGGAACCAAAATGGTCATCGTTGACGGGGTTGAGACCATAGATGCATCGGGAGTGGATACCAGTTTCCTCAGTCATTCCTACTTTGCTGATACGTCCTCAATAATTGCTGATATTTTCGACCTGATCAAAACGGGGAAACGCGCAGTAAGCCGTGAAACCTTACGATTGATGAAAAAAAGCAACAGTGTTTATTACAAGGTCAAGCGATGATTTATAAAACAACTTAAAACAATATCATGAAAAATTCCATTCGAAACCATTTGCTAACCACCATTATGATTGTTGTATTGGGGCTATCCCATGTCTGTTTCGCACAAGAGCGCTACAGGGTTACCTACAATTACAATACCGAGGAAGTTGGTTATTATGCACTGGACAAGAATAATACCATCGTAGATACTCTGGACACACCGCGAATTAAGCGGAATAGCCTGGTTGAGATCCAGCTTCAGAATGTGAATCCGTTTGCGGTTCAGGTTCAAACCGATGTTAAAGAGGAAAATCTTCGGCAAGAAGGCCAGGGTTTTAATTTTGGATCCCTGCTTGGTGGTCTCAACTCGTTCACCGGCGACCAGATCAACATCAATACCCCGAATCTGCCCGATACCGACGCGTTTGCTGCAGCCGGAGCATCAAGAGGAGCAGTTTCAACGGGATTTGAAGATCTTAACAATACGGTGACCAATATTTCAGCAATGAAATCGGCATTTGTTAGTAATCTGCTGAACCCGAATATGAATAAGGAGACCATAATGGAAAACCTGATTTCAACCGCTAATGCCGATCCTGATGTCAGGCTACCTGATCCCGGCGACAATTTCTATGTTTACCTGGCCCAATTAGAAAAGACCCTAAAAGCCGATAAATCAGCACTGGAGGCTGATGTCAGTACTATTTCCGATTCGATGGAAAATAGTGATTCAGTGGGTGTGATGAGCAGGGGAGAACTTCGTGCAAGGAATATGGCTATGGGTGACCTGCAGCGACTGCTGGCAAACCTGGATAATTCAACAAACCAAAGCCTTCAGTTTCTTGATGAATTAAGATCCCTGTATACAGTTTTGGAAGCATCTAACTTCGAGCAAACCTATGACTACGAGCTGGAAGCTGACAAGGTTGATATAGAACTCAAATTTGTTCAGAGTGATTTCTCAGCTCAACAGGATCGCGATAACCAGCAAACAACTTTAAAGACCAGGAATATCAAGATTTATTCAAAAGGTGGATTTAAAATCAATACCAGCGTAGCATTGACCCTGAATAATTTTGGGTCGAAATCTAAGGATTTCTTTATTGATGATTTGGGTGTGATCGGTGCCGATGATAATGATTATTTCGTGCCTAACCTGAGCACCATGGTGAATTTCTATCCGTTTTTAGGTGAAGATTTTAATATTGGAGGAAGCTTCGGGATTTCCATACCGATTTCCGGAGATGAAAATATTAATGGTATAAATTTCCTTTTTGGGCCTTCGATGTTTTTCGGAAGTAAAAGCAGGTTATCTGTGTCTGGCGGACTGGCGTACGGACCGGTTAAAAAGCTGACTAATGGTTTGTCTGAAGGTGATAGTACTGCATTCGGAAGTGTAGATAATTTCACAAAGAATGTATATGACTTCGGATATTATTTCGGCATATCATTCAGTCTGTTTGATATAAATTAAAAGACAAGCTTTATCATGAAACGATTATTAATCTGCTTTATCTTATTTGCCATAAGTTTTCAGTCTTTTGCTGAAAAATATGCGCTTATCATAGCAGTAGGGGAGTACCCGAGAAAAACAGGCTGGTCGTCAATCAGTTCAGTGAATGATGTGGGATTGATAAAACAAGCCCTGACTTCACAGAAGTTTAAGGATGAAAACATTTTTGTTCTTAAAAATGAAGAAGCCGACCGTGAAGGTATAATGAAAGCGTTCGAAGAACTTAAAGCTAAGATCAAACCGGGTGATATCGTGGTAATTCATTATTCGGGTCACGGACAGCAGATCTATGATGACAACGGAGATGAAATCGATGATAAAGATGAATCAATTGTTCCCTATGATGCTTTAGTGCGATATACGTCCTACTATAAAGGAGAAAATCATATCCGCGATGACGAACTCGGGAATATTATAGCTAATTTCCGGAATACTCTTGGCGACCAGGGACAGTTATTGATGTTGTTAGACAGCTGTCATTCAGGTACTGCGTCCAGAGGTGGAAAGGCCAGGGGAGGAGAGGCGACATTCGCTCCGCCAGGTTGGACACCAGGACAAACTGCTGAAAACGGTGGGAGCGGATTGTTAGAAAGAACTAAACTAAATGAAAAACCGGCTCCTTTTGTCCTGCTTTCTGGTGCGTCGGCCAATGAATTGAACTATGAATATGAGGGCTATGGTTCATTGAGTTTTGCTTTCCTCCAGGCCATGAATGACTTGGGGACCGATTTTACATACCGACAACTGTTTTCAAAGATCCAGGCTATTATGAGTGGTATTTCCCCTAATCAAAAACCAACAATTGAAGGAGATTCCGATTATAAATTGTTCAAAGGTGAGTACGTTAAGCAGCAACCTTATTTGGAAATTGCCAAAATCATTAGGTCTGATGCCCTAAGGATCAAAGGCGGAAAATTGCAAAGACTTTTCAAAGGAACTACAGTTAATATTTTGCCGGCAGGAACGACAGAAGTTGAAGAAAGTAAGATCATTGCTAAAGGAAGAATAACCAAGGCTAATTACAGCGATGCTATTATTAGGCTGGACTCTGAGTTGAGCTCGGATATAGAACAGGACTACTGGGTATTTATCGATCAACCGTCGTATGGAGATATTAGTCTTAAGGTATATTTGGATAAGAAAACAACGGACAATAAAAGCAAGACTGTCATCTCCGATTTTCTTTCTGAAAATTCACTTGGCGAATTGGTTGACTCTGAGGAGGCATCACAAGTGATCCTGGGTAAGTCCGGAGATCAATGGATATTAAATGCTACCCAGGGAATTCAAGGCCTGGATACTATTCCTGCTTCAAGAGGTGATGAAAGCCTGTCGGACTTAAAGAATAAATTGTTCAATTTTGCACAGGGGAATTATTTAAAAAACCTGAGCTTAAAGAACTTCGATTACGAATTTGAATTCAAGCTTCTGCCGATTGATTATGATGAAGATTTGGAAGAGTTAGCTGATCTCTTACCAGAAAATGATCAGTATAACAAAAATGGAGTATTCCAGGTGAATACTTCCAGTGACCATGTGGTACTCCAGGTGACAAACAAGAGCGATCAACCGGTTTATTTCACCATTATAGAGATTAATACCAAGGGTGAAATTGCCTCTTTCATGCCAACGGATGATTGTCCGTATGCCGATGATGAGCGTCGTTTGAATCCGGGAGAAACGAAAGTATTCATGACCTGTGATTACAGCTTTATACCTCCGGAGGAAACCTTGGTTTTAAAAGGCTTTGCAACGCCAACGCCTATCAATTTCAAGCCAACGATTGAAACACGCGGAGAAGGGAACAGCCGTGGAAATCAGAATCCATTAGAACGATTTATTGGCGGGACCTATGAACAATCCAGGGGAGGTTCAGGCAGCAGAACCGGAGAAAAGATCGATGGTTATAGCACTGAATTTGTCTATGAGATAAAGAATGAGTAGAGCATTCAAACATACTGTTCTTATTACGTTGCTACTTTCTATAAGTTGCATGAGCTTTGGCCAGGGATCGGTTTCCAGAACAAATGACTTAGAGAAGGGCGACATCTATGTGATCTCAATTGGGATCAATGATTATCCTTCTTTTGGACTGCAATTGTGTGTGAATGACTCAAATGACCTGGTTGCAAAAATCAAGAATGATAAACTTGGAAATCCTGAAGATTCGAGCGTGAATGTTTATGCTCATGCATTAAATGATTCCGACGCCACGCTGAAGAACATTCGTTCTGCATTTAAAGAAGTGATCGCTAATAGCAAGGTTAACGATTATTTTGTTCTAAATTTTTCAGGGTTTTCACAGGAGACAAAATCAGGGGATACTGTTTTGATTCCTTATGATCCCGATTTTAACTGGAGGGAGATAGATGAGTCTATTGTTTTTCCTGTGGTTGAACTAGCGAAGCTTATGGAGCAGATACAGGCCAAGCATCAGTTGGTCATATCTGAAGCTGGATCAGGGCGGGAGTTTGCTCAAAATTTAATCGGACAGTTATTTGAATCAAATCCAATCATTGCGTCTGGTACCGAACGTGAACGGGTTTTGATCACCACTAAAGGCCTGGGGATAGAGCGTAAAAAATGCCCGGATGGCACTGAACTTACCAATGGTTCTTTGGTACATTTTATAAAACAACACGGCAATGTCCTTGACGTGTTTAAGAATATTGATGCCTATGAATTCCAACTGATGCAGTCTGAATTGGCATGTTCCTATAGAGATCAAAAATATGTTGCGATTTACAATGAAAAAGAATATCGTGATATACTGGTATCGAGATTCAACAGGATCAATTCCCGGGGATCAAAAGGATCTTCAACTCAAGCAGATAATAAAGAAACTGCCGAAAGACCGGGAAAGACTTATGCACTTGTTATAGCTACAAATGAATATGAAAGTCAGTCGGATTGGAGAGATTTAAAAAATCCGATAAATGATGCCAATTCTGTGGCCGATCTGCTTAGCAGTCATTATGGTGTGGAAGTAGAAAAGGTTTTTGATCAGGACAGGGAAGAGGTTCTTATGAAGTTGGTAGCCTTGAAATCGAAGCTTCAGGCTGATGATAAGCTTATTGTATTTGTAGCAGGACATGGCTATTACAGCGATAGTTATTCCGACGGGTATCTGGTATTAAAAGATTCGAAAGGTCTCGACGATGATATAACGATGGATTCGTACTTGCAAATGGCTACCTTAAACCGCTTGTTAGATAATATGCCATCCAAACAAATTTTCGCGTTGTTTGACGTATGCTTTGGAGCAACCTTTGATCTGAACGCCAAAGATGTGGCCCTTTCGAATTATAGGGACCTGTCAATGGATATCACCCTTGATGAGTTCATCAGCAGGAAAAGTAAAGATCAGTCCAGGTTATTTATGGCGAGCGGACGTTATGAGGTGCCTGATTACTGGAATAATTCACTGGATCATTCGCCATTTGCAGATAAATTGATCAAGATTTTAGAGAAAGAAAAACAATTCATCTCACCAGGGAAGATTTTTTCCGCTATGGAAGGCAATGCCACAGAACCCATTCTTAAACAATTCGGAAGCCATGAAACCAGGGGAGATTTTTTATTAAAGGCGAACTAAAACCATGAACATCATAAAGGTTCATATCATTATTCTCTTTAGCCTGGTATGTTACTATGGTTTCACCCAGGAAGATCAGTCCGGGGCTTCTTTTGCTGAACTGGAATCCAGCTATATCTTATTAAAGAATATGAACTTACAGGAAACCGCAGAATTTCCTGTTATAGCTTATGGGTTGGCCGATGCCTATGCCAGGGAAGGTCAGTTTAAGCCGGCTATAGAGAAAATGAAGGAAGCACTGGAGTATGAAGATCATGCCAAGGGTGTACCAGATGATTTCAGGAGTTCCATTTTTCTTGAACTTTCCAATTACCATTCTGAGATCTCGGAAATTCACCAATCTATTCAATACCTGATAATCTCGATCGAGGAATGGGAAAAACTTCGGGGTGCTGATAATTTCACCAATTTCGAAAGAAATAAGCTTTTAGGTAAACGATATCGCCTAATCAATGAACTCGATAAAAGTCTTGAACGGCATCAGTATAGTTTAAAATTACTGGACAGTTTAGATCCCTTCGACTATGTGTTATACTACGGAATTGTTAGATCTCATATCGCGAATGTATTATTTGATAAGGGAGACTTTAGCAATGCCATGACCAATTATCGTGAAGCACTTGATCATTACGAGCAAAGTGGAGACACTAAGAATTTTATTTACTCCGATATTCTTGAGAAAGCTGCAAATTGTTTGAGATTTCTAGGGAACTTCTCACATGCGAACCAATATTACCTCCAATCACTTCAGATAAAACGAGAATTAGGACTAGACAATGACACCTATTATTTAAATGGACTTTTTAATTATGGAAGGTCTTTGGAAAGCATGGGCCATTGTCAGGAAGCCCTTGATATTCACTTATCGACATTGGAACTTGCGGAAGAATTTTATGCACCCGATGATAGCATCTGGGGTAATTATTATCGTTCATTATCAGTCGATTATAAATGTATTGGTGATTTGAAAAACGCGATCTTATATAGGGAGAAAGCCATTGAAATCTATGATCGCAATAATGAAAAGGATAATCCGAACTACCCCTCATTTCTTAGTGGTCTGGCTCTGATGTATTCTCAAAACGGTGATAGTGAACGTGCCATTTTAATGTTGGAAAAGTCTCACGAATTAGTAAAAACCATGTTTGGCGATAAAGATCTTGATTTCGGCATTATCGCAATGAATTTGGGTTATCTGCAGAATTCCACTGGCAATTACGAAGAGGCAGGTGAATACTATTTGATGGCTGAGAAGAACTTTAAAGTCTCCTTGAATTCCGATAACATAACCCTTGCTGATTTTTACTCAAACTTCGCCTCCTTTCATATCGAGATGGGAAATTACAAAGAGGCTGAGGAATTGATCGAAAGGGGTCTGGATGTCATAAGGTTAAATTCACTGGGAGAGAATCACACGGCATATGATGCATTGCAAATCGTAAGATCTGAATTGCTTTTTAATCTGAATGAGATCGATCAGGCCATAGCTGTTCTGACTGAAGTCGTTTCTAGTATTGAAAACAAATTTGGTAAGGATAATCCTGTATTGGCCAACCACATCTTTACCCTGGCCAAATATTATGCTGTAAGTGGTGATTTAAATAAAGCCCTTCAGCTTTTTAAGAGGGCAAATGGTCATTATCTGGAAGGTCTAAAGCGGGTATTCACCTATCGAAGCGAGGCAGAAAAGCGCATAATGGTTTCCTCTCTAAAAAATTGGCAGTCACTTTATTATTCTTTTCTCAATTCAGAGGCCTTCTTAAATGATGAATTAATATCTGATATTTTTAACGATCACTTGATAAAAAAAGCATTGCTTTTAAATGCCTCAAAAGGTGTTCTGGGTGATTTACTGTCAATGCAGAACCCTGATATTGATAAGCGGATCGATGAATTTAACTCGCTGAGAAGAAAATTGACAATTGGGATGAATGGTTCCTTAGCCGATGAAATAAATGATCAGGAAAGCTTAAAGGAAACAATCAATAAACTGGAAAATGAGCTGGTTAATTTGCATAGTGAGTATTTTAATGACGATGACTTTTTTGCAAAGGATTGGAAGGAGATAAACCAATCTCTTTCCCCGGGAGAAGTGGTTGTTGATTTTATACATTATGACAGGGTCCTTGGTGACCTCCAGTCAGTTGAAGAACGCCCTGTTCAATATATGGCCTTTCTTTTAAGACATGAATGGGATAAGCCTCGAATCGTCCCATTATTTATAGAGGAAGAACTTCAGGAGCTGCTCGAATCGAATTCACCAGACCAGCTTTACGCCTCAAGAGGCAGAGTGAGCAGGAATGTTGCAGATGTGGCCGGAACTTACGACCTGATTTGGAAATCTATTGAACCGTATTTGGATGGAATTCGAACTGTGTATTTCTCACCGGCGGGGCTACTAAATCAGGTCCCATTTGCAGCTCTGGGGCCTGAAAATGGGCAACTATTAAGTTCAGAATATAACCTGGTTCAATTGAGCAATACATACCTCATCACCCAGAAAAAAAATGAGCCGGGATTTGATCGAACAGTTTTCATCGGCGGGGTTGATAATGATATTGATAAACATGGACGGGAGAATGATACAAATGTAAACCTTGATCTTAATTCTATTAATAAAAGCAAGGGGACCAGAAGTATAGGAGAGTCCTGGTCATATTTACCTGGCACCCTGGAAGAGATCAATGCTATCGAAGCCTTGTTTGATAAGTCAAAACACCACATGACGAAATGGACAGGCCAGGA
>JABDPU010000298.1 GCA_013042625.1 Flavobacteriaceae bacterium
TGAATTAGTCCGAAAAACAAAGTCGAGAAGAACAGAATGCCCATACGTTCATATTTTGGGCTATTTGAAGCAGAAAATATGTTGTAAACCGCAACCACCAAAATCGTAATTGGTATTAAAAATTCAACCAGGGTACTATTGATGCTAACTATATCATATGCGGCTAAAAATAATGACAGCGTATGTCCGAGGGTAAAAACCGAAACCAGGATCAGGATGCGTTTCCAATCTTTGAAAATATATGGAACGCTAAGGACCATGAGAAAAAGCACATGATCATAACCATTGATGTCCAGAACATGATTCAGGCCATACTGGACATTAAACCAGAATTCATCCAAAACAATTTGGTTTATGGGATTCGGATAACAAAACTACACATTTAATCAATAAAAAAAGCCAGCACAATGTGCTGGCCTCCAAATCTACCTAACTCAACCTATTCAATTTCAATTTTCTTAGGATGTTTCACTTCCTTCAATTCTTTTTTTGAAAGGTTGAATTTTAAAACCCCATTTTCATAGGATGCTTTAATTTCTTCTTCTTTAACATCTTCTGGTAACATCAAAGAGCGCCTGAATGAATTGTAGCTAAATTCCCTTCTGGTGAAGTTTTCTTCTTTTTCTTCCTTTTCAACTGTTTTTTCAGCCTTGATGATCAAATAACCATCATCAATAGAAATTTCGAAGTCATCTTTTTCCAAGCCAGGAGCAGCCAATTCTACTTGATACTCTCCTTCGGTCTCTTTAACATTAATCATCGGTTCATTCTGAACATAACGATTCCAGAATCTATCGTTAAAGAAATCATCGTCCCCAAAGAAATTTGAAAATTCGGTTGGGAACCATGGTCGACGTTTTTTGAATTTAACTAATGACATTTTAATTACATAAAAGGTTACACTTCAGTTAAGCCTAATAATGTAATGATCGTCAAAGTATTAAACAATGATTTTTATCAGTTGACCGAAAAATTTAATGGAGATGATTTCTCTTTCTGACGGAAGATTTCCAGTCCGCATTCAAGGAAACTGGCATAGTCCTTTTCGTCTGGGGTATAGCCTACGGGATCATTCAGTATTTGCTTTCCATCCGGACTAAGCAATACATAAAAAGGTTGTGAATTGGCTTGGAAGAACTGGGTCTGGAAATTAGCCCATTTATGTCCGTAATTCTCAAGTTGGCGCGTGCCCCCGTTTACCCGTTTTACAGTTTTCTGTTCATTTTCCGGCAGGATCTCCTTATCATCCACATAAAGGGAGATCAGCACAAAATCTTCTTTCAGATAGCGCTTAATAGTTTCATCTGGCCAGACATGCTCTTCCATTTTCCTGCAATTCACACAGGCATAACCCGTAAAATCGAGCATGATGGGTTTGTTTACTTTTTCTGCATAGGCGATACCGGATTTCAAGTCTTTAAAACAATCCAGGTCATTAGGGCATTCATTGGGATGAAGCCAGCTGTATCCCACAGGAGGCGCAAGGCCACTCAAAAGCGTTAACGATTTATAGGTTCCGGTTTCATCATTCATCCTGAAACCCGATAAGAGGTAGACCGTAAATGCAGCTACCAGGACTCCTGTAGAAACTCTGAGAAAGGACAATTTGCGTATTGGAGAATCATGGGGAAATTTAATTTTTCCCAGGATATAAAGAGCAAGTCCGGCAAAGATCAGTATCCATATCCCGAGGAATACTTCAATTTTAAGGATCCCCCAATGCTTAACCAGGTCGGCATTTGAAAGAAACTTAAACGCCAGTGCCAATTCAAGAAATCCCAGTACTACCTTAACGGTATTTAGCCATCCACCGGACTTAGGTAGTGAATTAAGCCACTGAGGAAATGCCGCAAAGAGTGCGAATGGCAAGCCAAGAGCTACTCCAAATCCACCCATTCCGGCAGTAAGCTGCCAGGCCCCGCCATCTGTCGTCAACGAACCCGCTAACAATGATCCTAAGATCGGACCCGTACAGGAGAATGAAACAATGGCCAGCGTAAGAGCCATAAAGAACACACCCATAATTCCTCCTATACTTTCGCCTTTGGTGGTTTTGGCTGTCCAACTCGAAGGCAGGGTCAGCTCGTAATATCCGAAGAACGAAAAAGCAAAGAATAAAAAGATCAGGAAAAAGATGATATTCAGGGCGACATTGGTTGATATTTCATTCAGTATATCCGGATTTACTGAATCCAGCAAATGAAACGGAACGCTTAAAATGAGATAAACCAAAAGGATAAAAACTCCGTAAAGTATAGCCTTCGAAAATCCTGTGGATTTGTCGGCGTCATTCTTTTTTGTGAAAAAACTAACCGTCAGTGGTATCATTGGAAAAACACAGGGCGTCAAAAGTGCCAGCAGTCCACCGAGAAATCCGAGCCCGAAAATATTCCATAGCGATTTCGATGATTTTACATCGGAAGACAGGCTGGTGACCTGGGTTTCGCACTGATCAACACTCGGTTGAATATCTTCTGGAGAAAGGCCGTATAATTGCAGATTCACATCTTCGTAATCCACCACAGATTCATCACCAAGATCGGCCTCACCAACTTCTAACACACCATTTTTATAACTGAATTCAAAAGGCACATCGGTAGGCATCAGGCATTTTTCGTCATCGCACGCCTGGAAGGTCAGAAATCCTTTAATCGTCATGTCATTCCCTGCCAATCTTACACGTTGAACGAAGGTGGCCTTTTCATAGAATTTAGAAACCACCATGTCGAAAATTGGATCATTTTTGGTTTCTTTATTTTCTTCAAGTTCGAGCACACCACCGATGCGTTCCAGGTCTACGTTCTCTTCAAATTCGAATGAGGTGGGAATGGGGCCTCCCTCATCTACAAATTGAGAATAGAGAGCCCACTTTTCTTCCATTTCAGCTATGAATACCAGGTCGTACTCATTATTTCCCTGGTCCACTACCTTGAAACTCCATTCAACCGGATCCAGAATTTGGCCGATCACCATATTGGAGATCAGAACGAAAAATCCTAAGATGAGCTTTTGTACCATCGTGACGAATATTGCTCTACAAAGAAATGAAAATATAGCAAAGGAAAATCTAAGGAGTTGTTAATTTCGATATTTGGTTAAAATATTCACTTGAATCGCCCTGGTAATTCTTTATAATCAGTCAATTAACAAATTGTATGGTTAATTAAGTCACCTATACAAAATATAACCGCAGGCCTTGTTTTATTAATATTTAAACTACCTTAGTAACCAAACAAAACTGCTGTCACGTTGAGATTATATCGCTACTTTTGTTTACGCATGAAATTAGTCGCAACAGATGTGATTATACGATTTTCTAAATATCACAAGCTCATCATATTCTGCATTTCTGTGCTTTTATTCTTTTGCATACCACAGAAACTGTTCGCGCAGGAAAGGCCGCCAATTCAACTTTTTTCTTCTGAAGAATACCAGGCTCAAAATCAGAATTGGGCCATTGACCAGGACGAAAACAAAACTATTTATGTTGGTAATAACGCTGGCTTGCTGCAGTATAATGGTTCAGGTTGGACCCTTCACCAGGTGCCCAATAATACCCCTATTCGATCGGTGAAAGTTATTGATGACAAGGTTTACACAGGCAGTTTTATGGACTTTGGGTATTGGACCAAATCTCCTTCCGGGGAAATGATATACACTTCGGTAAGCGAACAATTTGGTATTGAGTTACTCGAAGACGAGGAATTCTGGGGAATCGAGGAAATCAACGGCTTGGTGTTATTTCAGTCGCTTAACAGAATCTATGTTATAGATCTGGATAATTCCGAAAATAAAATTATAGAGTCTGATGTCGAGATTTCCAAAATGCTGAAGTTCGAACAAACGATTTATTTGCAGAAAATGGGGCTGGGTCTGTTTACGATTGAAAATGAACGGGTTATTCAGAAGTATTCAGACCAGGTTTTCAGAGATAACCGGTTGATTTCTATCGTGTATTTTCAAGGGTCAACAGTATTTATCACTGATAATGCCGGCTTATATTCAGAGGAATCCGGACAAATTGTCCCTTCTTCTTTAAACACTAGCCTCGGTTTATCAGACTACAGTATATACAGCGCCCTGAAGCTGAAAAATGAAGGATTAGCTCTTGGAACCATATCAAATGGTCTGATCCTGATAAACAATCAAGCAGAAATTGATTATATCTTCAAAGGGTATGATACCCTGTCAAACAATACTGTTTTGTCGGTATTTGAGGATTCACAGAAAAATATCTGGCTTGGCCTTGATAATGGTATAAACTGTGTTAATATGGCTTCCCAATTTATCGTGTACCGTGACGATGAAGGTGATTTGGGGACGGTTTATTCAGCTGTTGTTTTTAATGATTTCCTGTACGTTGGCACAAACCAGGGGCTTTTTTACAAGCCCTGGGAGTCTGATGACCCTTTTAAATTCGTGGATGGAACACAGGGGCAGGTATGGAGTTTGAAAATCATAGATGAAAGTTTGTTTTGCGGGCATAATTCAGGGACATTAATAATCTCGGATGAGGGCGATAACTATTGGGTAAACAGGGAACAAGGAACCTGGGATTTTAAGCAACTGCCCTTGCACCCGGAACTGATTATTCTCGGAGGATATGATGGTTTGAGAATACTTGAAAAAACAGAGGAGTCATGGAGGCTCAGAAATAAGTTGGATGGTTTCGATATCTCATCTCGTTTCTTTGAAATTGTAGATGACCAGATAATTGTGAATCACGAGTTCAAAGGTTTGTACTCCCTATTAATTGATGAAGAATTCAGCGAGGTTAAGTCTTTTAACAGAATACCACTTACTTTAGGAACAGGCTCGAATGTGCTCAAGTTTTCCAATAGCCTGATCTATTCCTCAACCGAAGGAATTTATAGAAAAGAAAAAGAGACAGAATTTATCAGGGATTCTATCCTGACATCACAAATCGAACCATTTGAAAACCTGACGACGCTTTTACCCGTAAACGGTACTCCTGAATTGCTTTGGTGTTTCGCCGATGAAAATATCTTATTCCTGGAACCAGGTGATGTTAGTGGTGACCCAATTGCCGAATTGATCCCGGTAGCATCTCATTTGCGAAATACTGTGGCTGGATTTGGAAACATTTCTAAACTGAATGACAATAAACTTTTTATCGGAACGTCATACGGATATCTTGTCTTGAACAGGGACATTAAACCTTCCGAAGAAATACCGGGTATAGAACTGACAGGAGTTTTTTCTAATCACCTGGAAAAAGAACCTATGGCATTAAGCATGGAATCTTCGGGCGAACTGGAAAGCAGAATGAATAACTTGCGATTCAACTATGCTGTACCTTACTACCAAAGTACCATACGAACCGAGTATAAGTCCATACTTGAGGGTTTTAATGAAAACTGGACTGATTGGACAATACTGCCCTATCATGAATATGAAAACCTGCCACCCGGAAATTACAGCTTTCATGTTAAGGGAAGAATAGGCACCAGGGAAACACCCAATACAGCGTCATATTCATTCAGAATAAAACCACCATGGTATGAATCAAATCTCATGCTGGTGATCTATGGTTTACTTTTAATCGCCTCATTTTTTGGGATCAATAAGCTTTACGAACGGAATTACAGGAAACAACGCGCTAAGCTTATTGAGGAGAATAAAAAAGAAATTGCCCTAAAAGAAATGGAAAACAAGCAGGTCCTTATGCAATTGAAAAATGAAACCCTGGAGAATGATATTGAGAATAAAAACAGGGAACTGGCCATCTCAACTATGAGTCTGATAAAGAAGAATGAATTCCTGAATACCATCAAAGGCAAACTCCACGGGAAAAATGATGAGAATCTTCAGGATGTTGTTAAGATCATTGACCGTAACCTGAACAATTCGGACGATTGGAAAATGTTCGAGGAAGCATTCAATAATGCCGATAAGGATTTCCTGAAAAAGGTTAAATCCAGGCATCCCAAATTAACCTCTAATGACCTCAGGCTTTGTGCTTATCTGAGGCTGAACTTATCGTCTAAAGAAATCGCTCCTTTATTAAATATTTCGGCTCGAAGTGTGGAAGTGAAACGATATCGTCTGCGTAAAAAAATGAATCTTCCACATGAAACCAACCTGACGAACTATATCCTTGATCTTTAGAACATTATCGAACTTTAATGAGCTGAACATCACCACAACAGCCTATTTGAACAGGACGAGATCTATTCACAATTAATAATCAAGTCATTGATTGTTAAATTATTATGGCTAAAATAATATCGGTTTCTAAAATAGATTTTCAATTGACTGTATATGATTTGCAGCGTTTTTATTTGTGATAATCAACGACAGATTCCTTATTTTTAACGGCTAACTAAACTAATCTCCAGAAATATGGCAACTCAAAACTCCTCCTCAGGCATGAATAGGTCCTATACAGTCTTAATCAGCCTGATTGTTGCCCTGGGCGGTTTCTTACTTGGTTTTGACAGTGCGGTTATTTCAGGTGCAGTTAAGGGTATTACTGTTTACTTTGAGATGAGTGAATGGATGTTAGGTTTTGCAGTAGGCTGCGTTATTTTCGGGGCAATGGCCGGTAATTTATTGGCTGGACCAATGAGTGATCGATTCGGAAGAAAAGCTGTCCTCATATTTGTGGCTTTATTATTTACCATTTCTGCCTCCTGGTCGGCTCTTGCAACAGGATATACCGAATTTATCATAGCCAGAATTATAGGTGGTATTGGAATTGGTGGAGCCATATTAATAGCACCGATTTACATTGCTGAAATTGCGCCTCCAAAAATGAGGGGGAGCCTGGTGTCGTTTAATCAGTTGAATATTGTAATAGGTATTTCCGTCGCTTATTTCTCTAACTATTTCCTGGTAAACCTTGACGGCGAGAGTTGGAGGTGGATGTTAGGTGTTGAAGCAATTCCTGCCTTTATATATTTCCTGGCCCTGTTTACAGTACCACGTAGTCCGAGATGGCTTATTCTCAGACGTGGCCAAACCGAGCATGCTAAACAGATCATGTCAAAGATTGGTGGTGAATCCTATGCCGATTCCACTATGTTGGAAATTCAGGAAGGCCTTAAGAAAAGTGAAACAAAAGGGAAGGTCTCAGACCTGTTTAAAAGTAAA
Source organism: Flavobacteriaceae bacterium (assembly GCA_013042625.1). Classification (GTDB taxonomy): domain Bacteria; phylum Bacteroidota; class Bacteroidia; order Flavobacteriales; family Flavobacteriaceae; genus SHLJ01. Next base: position 7,114 of record JABDPU010000298.1, read on the forward strand.
TATGCAACAATTATAATCATCGCGTTTGGCATCGCATTTTTTCAACAAATCACCGGGATCAATGCAATTTTTTATTATGCCCCAACCATTTTTGAGCAAGCAGGAGGTAGTACCGATTCGTCTTTCCTTCAGGCCATTGTTGTTGGGTTAACCAATCTTGTATTTACCCTGGTAGCCATTTGGTTAATCGATCGGCTTGGCAGAAAACCCCTATTGCTTATAGGAACAACATGCATGACCATAGCCTTGTTAATGGCAACCCTCGCGTTCAACAATGCGAGTTATACATTCAATCAGGAGACCCTTAGTAAAATATCGAATGAAGAAACCCGGCTTGCGCTTTCTGAATTAGACGGGCAGTCCTTTGATGGTCAAAAAGCCCTGTTCGAGACCGTTGAGTTAAAACTTTCGGAAGAGCAATTCCTGGATTTTAAGCGTAATCAAATTACAAACCTCATCAACATTAATGCATCCCTTGTTTTAATAGCCATCCTGTTGTACGTGGCTTCATTTGCCATATCGCTCGGACCGGTTATGTGGACGTTATTCTCAGAAATTTTCCCGAATAAGATAAAAGCCATAGCCATTTCGGTGGTTGGCTTTTTCAATTCCCTGGTGAGTTTTTCAGTAACCCAAATCTTTCCCTGGGAGCTATCAAATCTCGGGCCTACAACTACATTTGCTATTTATGCTCTTTTATCGTTCTGTGCTATTTTGTTCGTTTACAAGTTTGTGCTGGAAACCAAAGGTCGCAGTTTGGAAGAGTTGGAACAGTTATTAGTTAAACAGTAAGAATTAATCAAAACATAAGTAAAGCTTATTGACGTATGAGCCAAAAGACGATATATATTGGAGACGAAAAAGCCCTTTTCGAAAAGAAAGAAGTAGAGGGAAAATTAATCCAGTTTGAAAACGAAACCTATTATAAAATATCCAATTGCGATGCCATGCGTCCCTTTTTTATGAGTATCGTAAGCGATTCCGATCACTGGATGTTCATTTCGAGCAACGGTGGTTTATCTGCCGGAAGGAAAAATAGCGAGTTTTCCATTTTCCCTTATTACACCGATGATAAGATCACAGAATCGGCTGAAATTACGGGGAGTAAAACCATTATTCAAGTGCATCAGGAGGATAGGATTCTGCTATGGGAGCCATTCTCAGATAAATATGCCGGCATTTATAACATAACCCGGAATTTGTACAAGAACACCTTAGGAAATAAGGTGGTTTTTGAAGAGATCAACCATGATCTTGAGCTTACTTTCAGGTATCAGTGGAATTCGAGTGATGAGTTCGGATTTGTAAAAAAATCCTCTCTCGAGAATAACGGGGAAAAAGCAACCGAATTGGTTGTGCTGGATGGATTGCAAAACATTCTTCCTTACGGGGTCAAGACCTATACTCAAAATAATACGAGTAACCTTGTTGATGCCTATAAGCGACATGAGTTGATGGCAGATACCGGCATTGGGATTTTTGCCTTGAGTGCCATAATAGTTGACAAAGCTGAACCCAGTGAAGCATTGAAAGCCAACGTAGCCTGGTCTCTCGGACTGGATAACAGCAAATATCTGTTGTCATCTTTACAACTGGCCCAATTCAGAAAGGGTGAAGCCATTGTTCAGGAACATGACATAAAAGCTGAAAAGGGCGCCTATTTTGTGCATTCCAAACTCAACCTAAATGCAGATGAAATCAAATCCTGGTTGTTGATCACCAACGTTAACCAGTCCATTTCCGACATTAAGGACATCGCACAATCGATTAAAACAGATGACAATATAGGAGCAAACGTCATTGAAAGCATCGAAGAGGGATCACGGGGATTATTGAAATTGACTGCCTCGGCCGACGGAATTCAGCTCACTGCAGACCGACTGAAGAACTTGCGTCATTTTTCGAATACCCTCTTCAACATCATGCGTGGCGGTATATTCGATGATAATTATAATATTGAAAAGGAAGATTTTTTGAACTACCTGGCCAAGGCGAATAAAGACTTATTCGACTCGAAGCAAGAGATGTTAAGCTCTCTCCCTGATCAATTTTCTCACAGTCATCTCATTGAACTTGTTCAAAATGATGAAGATGCCCGGTTTAAACGATTAGGTTATGAATATCTTCCGCTTAAATTCAGCAGGCGCCATGGCGATCCGAGTCGACCATGGAACAGGTTTTCGATCAATATGGTGGATGATGATGGATCCAAGATCCTGGATTATGAGGGGAATTGGAGAGATATATTCCAGAATTGGGAGGCATTGGCACACTCCTATCCGGCCTTTATCGATAGTATGATCCATAAGTTCGTCAATGCATCAACATTTGAGGGTTATAATCCGTATCGTGTAACTAAAGACGGATTTGACTGGGAGATCATAGAAGAGGACGATCCCTGGTCATACATAGGTTACTGGGGTGACCATCAAATTATCTATTTGCTGAAGTTTCTTGAGTTTATTGAAGACCATTACCCGAATAAATTAGGCACCTATCTCGGAGAAGAGATCTTTGTTTATGCAAACGTCCCTTATAAAATAAAACCCTATAGAGATATACTGAACAATCCGAAGGACACCATCGATTTTGACAATGAATTGCATGAAGAATTGATGGCGGCCAAGTATAATCTAGGTGCCGATGGTGCCCTGATAAAAGACAAGGAAGGTTCAATTTACAAAGCCAACCTTATGGAGAAGCTTTTGGTCACTACCCTTGCAAAACTGTCCAATTTTATCCCTGAAGCCGGGATTTGGATGAACACCCAAAGACCGGAATGGAATGATGCGAACAATGCCCTGGTGGGTAATGGTGTATCCATGGTGACACTATGCTACCTGAGGCGTTTTATGGTTTTCGTTAACCAGGTTGTAGCTCAAACGGCGGGTGAATTTTTGATTTCGGAAGAGCTGGTCAAATTCTTTAAACATGTGCATCACACCTTTAACTTGAATGCGGAGCTCTTAGATGGAAAGATTTCTGATAAGGACAGAAAAACGATTCTCGATCAACTCGGGCAGGCAGGTAATGATTACAGGACGAGTATTTATGCAAACGGTTTCTCAAATGCAAAGGTTGCTCTGAATCAAACTGAAATATTAGACTTTATCGCTGTTTCCAATAGATTTTTAGAGCACACCATACGGGCCAATAAACGAGAAGATAATTTGTACCATGCCTATAATTTAATGACGGTTGAGAATGATGATGAGGTGTCGATTTCTTACCTGCCTGAAATGCTTGAAGGGCAAGTAGCGGTATTGAGTTCAGGTTATTTAAATGCAGAAGAATCACTTAATTTGCTTAATGGCATGAAAGGCAGTGCTATTTTCAGGCCCGATCAGTATAGTTATTTGCTCTACCCGAATAAGGACCTTCCGAATTTTACGGAAAAGAACATTATTGCGGGATCATTAGTTGATTCCTCTGAGCTTCTGAAGACGCTTCTGGCAGATAAGAACACCGATATTATCGAACAGGACACACAAGGCAATTATCATTTCAATGGTAATTTCAATAATGCAGGTAGCCTTAAGGACGCCCTGGATGAAATGTCTTCGGGTCCATATGCTGATCTAGTTGAGCGGGAATATTCATTGCTTTTAGATATTTTCGAGGAAGTATTTAACCACAAAGCCTTTACAGGCAGATCGGGCACCTTCTTTGGTTATGAAGGACTTGGTTCTATCTATTGGCATATGGTTTCAAAATTGTTATTAAGCGTTTATGAAACCTGTGAT
>JABDPU010000015.1 GCA_013042625.1 Flavobacteriaceae bacterium
AAAGCGGTTAGTGCCAAGTCATATGATTTCGATGACAAAGGCAATGAAACTTCAATCGATTATACACGAATGCTGCAAATTGTAAAAGATGCCGGATATACTGGTTTTATCGGGGTTGAATATGAAGGTAACCGATTAAGTGAAGAGGAAGGACTGTTGGCCACTAAGAACTTGCTTATCAGTGCTGCGCAGAAAGTCAACTAACTAACTCAATCATATCAATGAAAAAATTAACGCAGTTTCAACTATCCCTGATGATGTTTCTGGAATTCTTCATCTGGGGGGGTTGGTTCGTGACCCTTGGCACCTTTTTAGGTAATAACCTGAACGCCTCCGATCCCGAAATTGGCATGGCCTTTTCAACCCAATCATGGGGAGCCATCATAGCACCATTCATCATTGGATTAATAGCAGATCGGTATTTTAATGCCGAACGAATTCTGGGTGTATTGCATTTGGTAGGAGCTGGGCTGATGTATATGATGTCGCAATCCACCGAATTCAATACTTTTTATCCCTATGTTCTGGGTTACATGATCGCTTATATGCCGACGTTGGCCCTTGTGAATTCTGTCTCTTTCAATCAAATGAATGATCCAACGAAGCAGTTCGCGAACATTCGTGTATGGGGAACCATAGGATGGATTGTTGCGGGCTTAGCCATAAGTTATTTATTTCATTGGGATTCTGAGGAGGGTATCGCCACTGGTTTATTAAAAAACACTTTTACGATGACCGCAGTGGCCTCCGGAATACTGGGATTATTTAGTTTCACCCTTCCAAAAACACCACCGAGTAAATCGAAAGGTGAAAAAGCCAGTATTTCAGATATTTTGGGGCTTGATGCTCTTAATCTCTTAAAGGATAGAAACTTCCTTATCTTTTTTATTTCATCGGTATTAATATGTATTCCATTGGCTTTTTACTATCAGCAGGCGAATCCTTTCTTGTCTGAGATAGGTGTTGAGAATCCTACCGGAAAAATGACCATTGGCCAGGCTTCTGAGGTGGTATTCATGCTTTTATTGCCATTTTTCTTTAAACGCTTCGGTTTCAAAAAAACCATCCTGGTTGGAATGTTGGCGTGGACAATCAGATATATTTTATTTGCCTATGGCAATGCTGGTGAACTGGCATTCATGCTCATAATTGGTATTGCATTGCACGGTATTTGTTACGATTTCTTCTTTGTTTCCGGTCAGATTTATACGGATTCAAAGGCTGGTGACAAAATAAAAAGTGCAGCTCAGGGTTTGATCACGCTCGCTACTTATGGTGTTGGTATGCTGATTGGATTCTGGGTAGCTGGACAAATTTCAAATAAGTATTTGGTTGGAGAAGGCGCACATGACTGGGAGAATATTTGGATCTTCCCGGCTATTTTTGCTGCTGTTGTCTTTGTACTTTTTGCACTCTTCTTTAAAGATGAAAAGGTCGAGTATAATAACTAAACTCAATTGAATGAGTAATAAAATAAGACTAGGGATATTAGGTGGAGGCGGTGATTCCTTAATTGGAGTTTTGCACCGTGTAGCTTCTGCAATGTATGACCGCTACCAACTTGTTGGTGGTGTTTTCAATCCGGAACTTCAAGAAAGCATAGCCTTCGCCGAGAAGATTGGGATACCAACCGATCGTGTCTATTCAGATCTGGACCACCTGGTTTCAGAAGAATTAAAATTACCGGCCGAAGAACGTATGCAGGTGGTTTCGGTTTTGACACCAAATTTTTTGCATTTTCCAATGGCTAAGCAGCTACTGGAAAACGGTTTCAACGTGATTTGTGAAAAACCATTGACCACAACTTTTGAGGAAGCCAGGATTCTTCACGAGACCCTTAAATTAGCTAATACCGTATTTGCTGTAACTTATACCTATACAGGCTATCCAATGATCAGGCAGATGAGGGATATGATTGCCAACGGTGTTATTGGAAAGGTTCAGAAAATAGATGCACAATATTACCAGGGTTGGATCAATCCTATTATTCATGATCAGGAGAAACGGTCAACCACATGGCGATTAAATCCGGAAAAGTCAGGGATTAGCTGCTGTATTGGAGATATAGGAACTCATGCATTCGATATGCTGGAATATGTTTCCGGCTTGAGGATTAGCTCGATTCTAGCGGATCTAAATTATCTGTATGAGGATAATCAGATGGATATTGATGGCACTGTTCTTTTAAGAACTGGTAAAAATGTTAAAGGTGTGATCTGTGCCAGTCAGATTGCAACCGGTGAAGAAAATAGTTTTACGGTAAAGGTTTATGGTGATAAGGCCGGACTTAAATGGGAGCAGGAGAATCCCAATTATTTATACCTCATGGAAGATGGTAAACCCTTGCGTGTTTTAAAACCCGGGCATTCATATAATAGTGAGTTATCATTGGATGGCACAAAACTTCCTCCTGGCCATCCGGAAGGAATATTTGATTCTATGGGTAATATCTATAAAGGGGTTGCTCGTGCGATTTCAGGAGAGCCTTATGATCATGGTGAGTTTCCAACTATAATAGATGGTGTAAGGGGTATGAGCTTTATTGAAAAGGCTGTGGAGTCGCATAAAAGTGGAAACATCTGGGTTGATATTGAAGAATAATAAACTATGAAAACTATAAAAGGACCAGCAATTTTCTTTGCTCAATTCATGGATGATAAGCCGCCTTTCAATTCATTGAACGGCCTATGCAAATGGGCCAGTGATTTGGGTTATCTCGGTGTACAGATCCCTACGACCGACACAAGGTTGATCGATTTGGAAAAAGCAGCGGAAAGTCAAACCTATTGCGATGAGTTAAAAGGTAAGATCAATGATTATGGACTGGAGATCACCGAATTGTCGACTCATATTCAGGGTCAGTTGGTTGCGGTTCATCCGGCTCATGATTTAATGTTCGATGTTTTCGCTCCCGACCATTTAAAAGGT
>JABDPU010000304.1 GCA_013042625.1 Flavobacteriaceae bacterium
GTAAAAACGGAACGAGCTGTTCAGCAACGCATATAGGACCAACACCTGGTCCGCCACCGCCATGGGGAATTGCAAAGGTTTTATGGAGATTGAGGTGGCAAACATCAGCACCGATAATTCCAGGATGGGTCAATCCTACCTGGGCATTCATATTAGCACCATCCATATATACCTGTCCTCCATTTTCATGGATGATCTGCGTAATTTCTTTAATTGCAGATTCGTAAACCCCATGAGTTGATGGGTATGTGACCATCAAGGCAGCCAGGTTATCCTTATGTAATTCTGCTTTTGCCCGCAGGTCTTCTATATCAATATTTCCTTCTTCCGTTGATTTGGTAACCACTACTTTCATTCCGGCCATAACAGCACTTGCCGGATTAGTGCCATGGGCCGAAGATGGGATCAGGCAAATATTTCGATGATGATCGTTGCGAGATTCATGATAAGCCCTTATAACCATAAGGCCTGCAAACTCTCCCTGTGCACCGCTGTTCGGCTGGAGAGAGGTTCCGGCAAAACCGGTAATCTCGGTTAATTGATCTTCCAAAGTATTCAATACTTCCTGGTAACCTTGCGCCTGATCTAAAGGAGCAAAGGGATGCATATTACCCCAATTTATCCAGCTTAAGGGTAACATTTCGGCCGCTGCATTGAGCTTCATCGTACATGAACCAAGCGAAATCATTGAATGATTTAAAGACAAGTCTTTCCGCTCCAGTCTCTTGATATAACGCATCAATTCGGTTTCCGAATGGTAAGAATTGAAGATCTCATGCTCTAAAAATGAAGTTTTACGGGCGACCCTACCTTCTATTTTTGAAGCATTCTGTTGAGAATTTAGTTCATTTACAGAAATGCCCTTGGATTTAGCAAAAACATCAAGGATGTCATTTAGATCATCCAGTGTAGTTGTTTCATTGATTGAGATGCAAACAGTGCCTTTATCTGGATAATAAAAATTGACTTCTCTTTCTTCAGCAATACGTTTTATTGCAATGGCGTCGGCCTCAATTCTGAGGGTGTCAAAATAGGACTCATTCAGTTGCTTAAAACCGAGTTCAGCCAGGGCCGATTCCAGGGTCACTGCTTTAGTATGAATGTCCTGAGCTATGAATGATAATCCCTTCGGACCGTGATATACAGCGTACATGCCGGCCATAACCGCCAATAATACCTGGGCCGTACAAATATTTGAAGTCGCCCGATCACGCTTGATATGTTGTTCCCTGGTTTGCAAAGCCATCCGCAGAGCTCGCTGACCATCCTTGTCTTTTGTAACTCCTATTATACGTCCGGGTAAATTTCTTTTATACGCTTCACGGGTGGCAAAAAATGCTGCATGCGGTCCACCATAGCCCATCGGTATACCAAAGCGCTGGCTTGTTCCAACAACCACATCTGCGCCTTGATTACCAGGAGCTTCGATCAGTACAAGGCTCATCAAATCAGCGGCTACGGCCACCTTAATATTTGCTTCCTGAGCGTTTTTAATAAATCCGGAAACATCCTTTAATTCTCCAGTTTTTCCGGGTAATTGTAATAAAGCTCCGAAGAATCCAGATGAAAAATCAAATTCATCCGGTTTGCCAACTACCATTTCGATACCCAGAGGGATACCTCTGGTTTTTAAAAGCGACAGAGTCTGTGGAAGGACATCTTTATCAACAAAGAATTTCACAACGCCCTCCTTTTTTTGTTGCCTTTCTCTTACTGCGAATAAAAGCGCCATGGCCTCAGCAGCAGCAGTGCTTTCATCTAAAAGAGAAGCATTGGCGATCTCCATCCCGGTCAAATCTGTGATCAGGGTCTGGAAATTTAATAAGGCCTCCAGTCTACCCTGGGCTATTTCGGCCTGATAAGGCGTATAGGCTGTATACCAACCTGGATTTTCCAGGATATTTCTTTGGATTACCGGAGGTAATTTAGTTGGATGATACCCAAGTCCGATATAAGATTTAAAAACTTTGTTTTTATTTCCAAGCCGGTTGATGTGTTGAAGAAACTCGTGTTCGCTCATAGCCGGACCCAATTTCAATGGGTTATTTAGCCTGATTTGCGAGGGAATTGTTTCTGCGATTAATTCATCGATTGAGTTCGCTCCAACATACTTGAGCATGTCTTTAACCTCTTCTTCACCGGGGCCGATGTGACGAATGGAGAAATCGTTTGTATTCATAGTTTTCGCCGTGCAAATTAATGAGCAAAATTAAGGAATTATTGACTCTTTTATTTGCACATTTATGAAAGTTTTTAACTAAAAAATTGTTATAATTTGAATATCTAATTTTGAGTGATGCATTGGCTAAAGCGCCTTTTCCAGTTTTATATTATCAGCAATATTCATGTTGCCCTGGCGGTTTGCTGTTTGGTTGTGATCACCTTATTGAATTTCGGAATGAAGATCGATATCAAATTGATGGGTTTTATTTTCTTCGGAACGGTTAGCAGCTATAATTTTGTGAAATACTTCGGCCTGGCACGATTTCATCATAAGCGCCTGGCACCATGGCTCAGGCATATCCAAATATTTGCATTCCTTGCTTTTATCGCAATGCTGGCCTTTGCGGTTCAGTTAAAACCAAAAACCCTGATGGCGGCCTCATTAATCGGGATGTTGACATTTCTCTATTCCATTCCAATCTTACCCCGACAATGGTTTCTTGATAAGAAAAGTAATCTCAGAGCGATAAGCGGACTGAAGATTTACATCATTGCCCTGGTTTGGACTGGTGTTGCGGTCTTTTTACCAATAATTGACGGGGTATATCCCATCGGCTATGATGTCTGGATTTATGCAACCCAGATCTATTTATATGTTTGGGTAGCCACCCTTCCTTTTGAGATTAGAGATTTGCAATATGATAGCTTGAAATTGGCAACTATTCCACAGCAGATAGGGTTGAATGCAACTAAGTTTCTCGGAATGATATTATTAGTGGTAGTCGTATTACTTGAATTCTTTAAAGATGATTATCATCCCATGAATCCTGTAATTGTTGTTTTGGTCATGGCCGTAACAGCTCTATTCCTGATGTTTAGTAAGAAGTTGCAAGGGCAGTATTATAGCTCGTTCTGGGTTGAGGGGATTCCAATGTTATGGCTCGGACTTATTCTATGGCTTTATTAATTATACTTAGTCATTTCCTTTTTGAATTCGCTCTTAAGTATTTCTTTTTCATTGACATCCATGCAATCCACTTCGTCCTTTTTTATCAGTTTGGTAAGTTTTGCATTATTCGCTGAATATTTCCGGCAGGCCCGACAATAAATCAGGTGTAGACTTAACTTGATCTTTTCCCAAAAGCCGGCCTCATCATACTGTGATTTATCACATTTATGATTCGCTTCTTTGCATGAAATAAAAAATCCTTTACTCTTGTTCATGTTACATTATTAAAACCAATTATCCTCCAGGCATGCTGCTAATGCGGTTCTTGCCCGATGAATAATTACCCATAGATTAGACGCTGTTATATCGAGTTCATTACAGATAGCTTCTGTATCATATCCTAATAAAGTCTTCATTTTAAAGACTTGTGCCTGCTTGGCAGGTAATTTATTTATACAATCGTGAATGGCCAAACCCAATTCTGTGTTTTCTAAATTGTCTTCTGCAGTTTTATCAAATGGATCGGCCACTCGTTGTTCCAGCCAATTGCCTTCGTCTCCATTATCGGGATTTGACCTTATTTTAACCTCGGCCTGACCTTTAGCAGAATTGATCTTTCGGTAGTGATCAATAATCTTACGCTTCAGAATTGAGACTAACCAGGTGCGCTCACTGGCTTCACCCTTGAAGTTCTGCATGGATTTGAGTCCGGCAAAGAATGTATCCTGTACCAGGTCCTGAGCTATTTCCCGGTCGCTGACCCTTGAGATGGTAAAGTTGAACAGATAATCGGAGTACTGTTCAATCCATTTATCGGGATTTATTTCATGGGCAGGCATTACATCCTTATTTTAGTTGAGGTATAAATATAAATAAACCTCAACAATGTGAATATTTAATGTCATTAAGAAATTCAATTTAGCAGTCCGGCACGTTTTAATAATGCTTTATTGTCGGGTGTTCTGCCCTTAAATTTCACATATAGGGCCATAGGATCTTCTGTCCCACCTTTGGAAAGCACATTTTCCTTAAAGCTTTTGGCGGTTTCCCGATTAAAGATTCCATTCTCTTTAAAGCTTTCAAATGCATCGGCGTCCAGCACTTCGGACCATTTATAACTGTAATATCCTGAAGAGTAACCACCCTGGAAAATATGGGAGAATGAGGTACTCATACAATTCTCAGGACAATCGGGATAAAATTGAGAGCCTTCAAAAGCCTTTATCTCATGCGACTTAACATCTGTTATTCCCGATGGATCCTGCCCGTGCCAACTCATATCTAATAGTCCGAAACTAATCTGACGCAGGGTTTTCATGCCCTCCATAAAGGTAGAAGAGTCTTTTATCTTTTCAATTAACTCAATGGGCAGGGATTCTCCTGTTTTATAATGTTTGGCGAACAAGGAAAGGGCTTCTTCTTCATAACACCAGTTTTCCATCAACTGGCTGGGCAATTCAACAAAATCCCAATAAACTGAAGTTCCTGATAAACTCGGATAGGTGGTATTGGCCAGCATACCATGTAAAGCATGTCCAAATTCATGAAAAAGTGTTTTAACCTCGTTGAAGGTCAGAAGAGAGGGCCTGGTTTCGGTGGATTTTGTGAAATTACAAACGATAGATACATGTGGTCTGCTGTTTTCATCACCTTTGATGTACTGCGGCTTAAAGGAAGTCATCCACGCACCATTACGCTTGCCCGGACGTGGAAAGAAATCGGCATAAAAGATGGA
>JABDPU010000126.1 GCA_013042625.1 Flavobacteriaceae bacterium
AGCCACTTCCAAAGCTTCTGAATAATTCTCTTCCTTGATGAGGCGAAGAAACTTCCTCGAGCCAGTTACATTGGTTCGTTCTCCTATATTGATAAAATTGCTTTCCGGACTAACTACCAGTCGCTCCAGTCCTGAAAGTGTCAGGTATTTATGGTATTCTGAGGCTTTCATAAGGAATTCACATGGAGTTTTCTGGGTTGGTATTGTGCAGCGATCTCAGAAACAACCTTGATATGAGCAGGGCTGGTTCCACAGCATCCTCCTATAATATTGATCAATCCGTTTTCGAGATAATCTCTGATCAATTCACCCATCTGTTCCGGAGTTTGATCATAAGCACCGAATGCATTCGGCAGTCCGGCATTCGGGTGAGCCGAAGTATAGAATTCGGTTGATATCACCAACCTTTTCATGTATGGCTCCAACTGTTCAGCTCCAAGTGCACAATTGAAGCCTACGCTTAGAAGTGGGAGATGAGAGACCGACGTTAGAAATGCTTCCACTGTCTGACCTGAAAGGGTTCGGCCTGATGCATCTGTAATCGTACCAGAAACCATTATCGGAATGGTTTCCCCTCGGGCTTCAGCAACCTCATCGATCGCGAATAATGCTGCCTTGGCATTCAAGGTATCGAAGATTGTTTCTACCAAAAGCAAATCAACACCACCATCGATCAACGCTTCGGCCTGTTCTTTATAGGCCGATCTTAAATCATCAAAAGTCACAGCCCTGAATTCCGGTTTGTTTACATCGGGCGACATGCTGGCCGTTTTGTTAGTCGGACCAATACTCCCCGCCACAAAACGAGGTTTATTCGGTTCCTTTGCGGTGAATTCATCAGCGACTTTCCTGGCGATCCTGGCAGATTCATAATTCATCTCGTATACCAGGTCCTCCATTTTATAATCGGCCATAGCGATGCTGGTCGCCGAGAACGTATTGGTTTCAATTATATCGGCACCGGCTTCTAAATATTTAGCATGAATTTCGGCGATGGCATCAGGCTGGGTAATGGACAACAGGTCATTGTTACCTTTCAGAGGCACAGAAAAATCAGCAAATCGATTTCCCCTGAAATCCTCTTCCTGGAAGTTATAGGCCTGTAACATGGTACCCATGGCACCATCCAGGACGAGAATACGTTTTTTTATCTGATCGAAAATACTATTCATTTCTCAAGGCTTGATCAATATCATTAATAATATCATCGATGTGTTCCAATCCTACCGAAACTCTTATCAAACCATCGGTAATACCAACTTCCAGGCGGTCGGATTCTTCTAATTTACTATGAGTTGTTGATGCCGGATGTGTCACAATAGTTCTGCTATCACCAAGGTTTGCTGATAGTGAGGCTAATTTAATACTATTTAATAAACTCCTTCCTTTTTCAAGTCCGCCTTTTACTTCAAAGGCCACTATGTTTCCTCCTTTTTTCATTTGTCTTTTTGCCACCTCATATTGGGGGTGAGATTTAAGAAATGGGTATCGCACTTTAGCAACAGATTCATGCTGCTCCAAAAATTGAGCGAGTTTAAGTGCATTTTCACAATGCCGGTCAACTCTAACATGAAGGGTTTCCAGGCTTTTGGAAAGAATCCAGGCATTAAAGGGAGAAAGGGCTGGCCCTGTATTCCTCGAAAATAAGTAGATCTCCTCAACGAGATCGGCCCTGCCAACTACTGCACCACCAAGAACTCTTCCCTGCCCATCGATGAGCTTGGTCGCCGAATGCAGTACAAGATCGGCTCCATAATCGATTGGTGCCTGCAAATAGGGAGTTGCGAAGCAGTTGTCAATAATCAGGATCAGATCATGCTTTGATGCAATTTCAGACAGGTATGATAGATCAAGAATATCAACAGCCGGATTCGTTGGTGTCTCGGCGTACAGGATTTTGGTGTTTGGTTGTATCAGGTCTTCGATTGAATCCGGTTCATTTACTTTGAAATAAGAGGTGGTAATCTGCCATTTTGGTAGATATTTCATGAACATGGAATGTGTTGATCCAAAAACCGAGCGAGAAGACACGATATGATCCCCCGAATTCAACAAGCATGCAAAGGTGGAAAAAATAGCTGCCATCCCGGTTGAAAAGGCATACCCGGCTTCCGCACCTTCCAGTTCACAAAGTTTCTCGACGAATTCCGAGGTATTTGGATTGGTGAAGCGGCTGTAGATGTTTCTTTTTTTCTCCCCGGCAAATGCTGCCCGCATTTCGTCGGCGTCTTCAAATACAAAACTGGAGGTTAAAAAAAGAGGATTGGAATGCTCCTGATAAGGCGTGCGCTCCATTTGAGTGCGGATTGCCTTCGTTTCAAAATTCATTGTCTTCTTCTTACTCATCCCAATCAATATTAATGATTAATATTTCCTCATTATTAAATTCAACTCGCCTTCAGTTTTTGGTCAAGCAGCCCTAAATCATGAATCCTGAAAATAGGTTCAAAAATTTTCTGCAATTGTTTGTATTCGATCAAAAAGGCATCATGACCATGAATTGATTTAATCTCGTTAAAAGTGACATCTCCCCGAATCTTATTCAATTCGGTATAGGTTCTTCTGTTTTCCGCGGCCTTAAACAGCAAATCTGAATCAATGCTTATGATGTGAATTTCCGATTCAATTTGTTCTGCCACCCGAAGAAAATTGTCACCGCCTTCAGTAATATCAATCGTTTTCAATATCTGATTCATCATTTTGTATGCAGCAATCTGAAATCGATCATTTATAACCTTCGCATGATGATCCAGCCAGCTTTCAACATTATACAAACCAGGTTGTTTAAGTGTTCTGTTGAATTTATGTTTGAATGACTCCGGCGTGCGATACAAAGTCATGGCATGCATTCTTGCATCGGCCAGCCCGTTACTGGAATTGTTCAGAATATTGTCCTGAATCAAACAGTTACCAATCAGCCAGTCGGTCGATTTCCAATCACATGCTATAGGAACCACCTTCCTGATAAGTTTAGGGCGAAGAGCAGCTAGTTCCCATACCAGGCCACCACCAACCGAACCTCCGATGGCCGCATATAATTCAGTGATTTGAAGTTGATCTATTCCAAGGGCAAAAATAGCTGCTATATCCCTGGCCTTAAATTGCTTATAATCATCGATCAGATTATCGGAATTGCCATCATACCCGTTTCCCGGGACATCAAATGCCAAAACCGTATAAAAATTGGTATCTATACATTTTCCCTTTCCAATCAGGGTATTCCACCATCCCGATTCGCCTGTTACAGATGAATTTCCAGTGAGGGCGTGGTTTACTAAAACCACTGGTGCATTACCTAAGGCGGGACCAAAGGTTTGGTAAGACAGTTTCAGGGAAACCGTCTTACCAGCAGTGGTTCTGTAATTATTAATACTTATAAAGAATAAGGATTCCATAAGTCATAATTTTAAGTCATTATTACACCTTTATGGTCTCCTTAACCTTGTCGAAAGCCCGTCTGAGGTCTATTTTAAGGTCATCTATATTCTCAAGTCCGACAGACAACCTGATCAGGTCCTTGGTTACACCTGTAGCCAGTTGGTCTGAATCACTCAATTGCTGGTGAGTAGTTGAAGCCGGATGGATGATCAGTGATTTTGTATCGCCAATATTCGCCAATAGCGAAAATAACTCGGTGGTATCGGCAATGGTTTTCGCACTTTCAAAACCGCCTTTCACACCAAAGGTCAGAATGCCGCTTTGTCCACCAGGAAGATATTTATCAGCCAATGCTTTGAAAGGACTGCCTTCCAGGCCGGGATAATTCACCCACTTCACTTCGTCCTGCTCCTGTAACCATAGAGCCAGGGCCAGGGCATTTTCGCTATGTTTTTTTATTCGGACTTCCAGGGTTTCGAGTCCCTGTATAATCTGGAAAGCATTAAACGGACTCAGGGCTCCTCCATAATCACGTAACCCTTCAATTCTCACTTTGGCGATAAAAGCAGCTGCTTCCAGGGCCTCGGCATAGATCAATCCATGATATCCGGGAGAGGGCTCAGTGAATTCAGGAAATTTTCCATTAGCCCAATCGAATGTTCCTGCATCAATTATGGCCCCACCAAGAGCTGTTCCATTCCCATTGATATATTTAGTCAGTGAATGAATAACGATATTGGCTCCATATTCTATAGGATTCAAAAGATATGGCGTAGCCACAGTATTATCCACTATCAATGGAACTTTAAACGCTTTGGCTTGCTTTGATATTGACTCGATATCCAAAACATCCAGTTTCGGATTGCCCAGTGATTCAATAAAAAATACCCTTGTGTTTTCTTGTGCAGCATTGATAAAATTCTCAGGATCGCCCGGATCAACAAAAGTTGTCGCAATGCCATGCCGCGGTAGTGTTACATTCAGCAAATTATAAGTTCCTCCATAAAGACTGTTGGATGCAACAATATGATCGCCGGCTCTCAATAATGTAAGAAGAGTGGTGGAAATAGCCGCTGTTCCCGATGCTGTAACCACAGCCGCAATTCCTCCTTCAAGTGCTGCTAAACGCTGCTCAAGTATATCATTCGTAGGGTTGTTAATTCTCGTATAGATATTTCCTGTTTCAGCCAATGAAAATAAATTGGCCGCATGTTCGGAATCATCAAATACGTAGGCGGTCGATTGATAAATCGGAACCGCTCTTGTTCCGGTGTTTGATGAAACATCATGACCGGAGTGCAGTGCCTTTGTGGCAAATTTTTGTGTACTCATTTTTCTAATTTGTTTTGAGTTAATAAAAAATTAATTCAAAAGTCAAATGCGTCCGTCGGACGTGCCTATTAGAAAAATGTTATTAAGAAAATTGCAAAATCCTGTAAGGATTTCGCTTGAGTTATCTATCCGGATCAATTCCAGTAGAATTTAGCACCTTCTTTAAAGTTAAAGGGTTGCTAAGGCTTCACAGGGTCTATTCCCTCCACCTTTCTTGATAACATTTCAATAAGTTTTTGAACTTTGAGGAACAAATATTCCGAAAGATAATCGAGAAAAACAAATTTATTTATGAATTAACTGTTCAGCAACTCAAATTTCTCTCTTATAATATCGCCAACGAATTTGTTTTTGATCTTACTCTCCAACCAGGAAATAATGTCGAGATACAGGAAGGCTCGCCGCTCATAAGGATGATCCTCGTATTCCCTTAGTTTACTGAGTAAAGCCTCAAATTCATTTTTCAATTCATGAGGATAAATATCACCTAATCTTCTCAGGAATTTTATCATTTCTTTTTGCACCTCATAGAGGTCCTCCATTTTTAAAAGAAATTTATATGTGCTTCTTATCAGGGAGTCCAGATGGTAGTCTAATCCAGCTTCATAATGGGCCACCAAGTTCAATACACGTGAAAAACAAAGCAGGTCTTCACGCATTGAAAGCGATTTATTTGAAATGATCTTGTCCAGAAATTCGATGCACTTTTTGTTTTCTCCAACTCCGAAATACAAACTTGCAATCTTGTAATAGAAGACCATGACATGATGTTCATCGATCCTGTTTTTATAGATCTTGAGCCCGTCAATTACCTCTTCTACCAAATGAAGGCCTTCATGGAATGTTCCTTCCATAAAATGCAAATTGATCTTGTTAGCATAGAGATAAAGAAAGATCAGCCCATCGATATTATCATCTTGTGGAAAATTATCACCGGAGGTAACTTCTTCGAAGTCACTCAGGGCTTTTTTAAACCTGGAGTGATCCTTTATAAAAAACAGGGCTTCAAGCAAATATTGATTCCCCCGAAGAAAGAAAACCGGATTGAGTTTAATCATTTCAGGATTTGAATAGAAAAGATCCACCCATTTACGCGAATATTTATAACAGGAAAGAAAATCCTGAGTGAGAAAACTATACCAAAGATGGGATTTGTATAACCATAATTTCTCTCTGAATCCCAGCTCACTTATGTCATATTCCGGAAGTCGACTTTTAAAGAAATGCGTGATCTCCTTATATTCCCGATCGTTTTTCACATAACCGGTTTTGAGGAAATGACCATAAAGCTGAAGGGACAAATTAGACAGTTTACTCGCTATTAGGTTTTGCTGACTAAGTTTTCTCGACTGGGTTGTTAACTCATCTGCACGGTTGCTGATACTTCGGGTGATGTACTGCGATTCAATAACCTTCTCCAACTCAATAATCTCGTAAGCTATGTTTTTTTCTTCATGATTTATGGCCACCCCTTTTGCCTTATCCAGTATCTTCAGGCTTTGCCTGTAAAGACCTTTGTGATACAAAATAGTAGCGAAATCTAACTGCTCCCTGATCTGAATCCTGATATTTTGTCGCGATGGATTAAGCCTCAGGCTGATAAGAATTTGTTTATAGAGGTGAGCCTTTAAATTTGAAAGCTGTTGTTTCTTGACAAATCCTTTTTTCAGAATAAGGCTTTCATCATATTTGGGTAATTTCTCCAATAAATTGAAAAGAGTCAGGAATTTTGAGTCTTCATTCACCCCTAATCTTCCGACATATAGCTTGAATTGTCGCTTTTCCGATTTGGAAA
>JABDPU010000018.1 GCA_013042625.1 Flavobacteriaceae bacterium
CTCTTTCAGAGAAGGTTCGGTCATACGCAGCGAAATAATAGCCGAATAATACTGACCTGAATAATCTACAGATTCCAGGGCACGCAAGATCTTATATCGTTTTCCCCTGTTGTCATCTTTGGTTTGAAGCAGGGGTGAAGCTAGTTTTTTAACAGACTGATGCAGAAACTTCGGCATTAGCCCTGTATATCGGGCATTTAGCTTGCCCATATAATATTTATTGTATCCGCCAAAGATCTCATCACCACCATCACCAGTTAATGCCACTTTTACAAAATCGGAGGTTTTCTTTGATACCAGGAATGTGGGCAGGGCAGAGGAGTCGGCAAAAGGTTCATCAAAATTGAGCAAAATATCACTCACGTTTTCTTTCAGGTCATTTTCACTGATAATGAATTCGTGATGATTGCTGTTGATCATATTGGCCACCGTTCTCGACTTATCACTTTCATCAAACGATTTTTTGGTAAACCCTATGGAAAAGGTATCGATCTTGGTTGAGCTATGTTCTGCCAGGCAGAATGATACCACGGAAGAATCCACACCACCAGATAGGAATGTCCCGATGGGTACATCGGAGACCGAACGGCTGACCACACTATTATAAACGCGTTCCCTGGCTTCTTTCCTGGCTTCATCCAGGCTTATTTCAACTTTCTCTCTATTGAAATCCTGGTGTATAGGAAGAATTTTTAACTCAAAATTTTTCAAATCGTATTCCAGTATCCTGTTGGGCTCCAGTTTGTGGATGCCTTCATATATGGAATAGGGCGCAGGAATATAAGTCAGACGGAAATAAAGGTTTAAAGCGGATTTAGAAATTGCAGGTTTCGAACCAAGTCCCAGGATTAAGGATTTCAATTCAGAAGCCCAGATGAATTCCTCACCATTATGGGTATAGTATAATGGTTTCTCGCCAAAGAAATCACGAGCGATAATGATCTTCTGCTTATTCCTGTCGTAAATACTAAAGCCATACATGCCATCTAGCTCCTTAAAAGCTTCCGGGCCATGCTGCTCATAAAGCCTTAAAATAACCTCAGTATCACTTGTAGTTTTAAATGAGATATTATCTTTTAAAAGCTTTTCTTTCAGCTGTTTATAATTATATATTTCACCATTGAATACTATGGTGATCTGGCCATCATCGGAATGCATGGGTTGATGCCCTGTACTTAAATCGATAATAGAAAGTCGCTGCATGCCCATAGCCAGTGAATAGGTCGATTCCTTATTACTGAAAATACCCTGGTCATCCGGTCCGCGATGATAAATGGCAGCATTCATAGACCCAAGTGTTTGTTTTAAACGCTCTTCTGCCTGTCCTGCCTTATATAGATATCCGTTTATGCCGCACATGCCGTCAGTATATTTATTCTATTCATTTATTTTTTCTAATTCATCAATGTAAAATTGCTGCAACGATTTTACGTTGTTTTCAATATCATAGGAACCCTTAACGATCTGATCTTTGGTATTCTCTCTTTGGTAAGGAAAAGAATCCAGAATTCGTTTAGCCCAGAATTCGGGTGTTTCGTTTAAGGATATGAATTCCATCAAAACTGTCATTACCATTTCCCTGGTAATATTGGCCGAGGCCTTGATCACCAGTCCGGAAGCCTGTGCTTCAATTAGAGTAAGAGGCAGGCCTTCATTAGTTGAAGGGAAGAGGAAAACATCCATGGCCTGAAGCACATCAGGAACATCATTACGAAGGCCAAGCACATGAACATCTTCAGGTAGGTCATAGTCCACTAAGCGTTGCAGCTCTTTTTTTGTGTAAGCCCCAACCAAAACCAGGACCGTATTTTCCCTTAGTTCCCTCAGAGCCATATAGGTGTTAAGGATAAAGCCATGGTTTTTTTCAGGCACAAAGTTCCCGACATGACCTACAACGAGTTTTTCACTAACATTTAAACGCTCTTTCATCAATTGCGATTTGTCTGCATCATAAACAAACACATCGGTATCAATGGCATTATTCAAAAGTTGAACCTTGTCTATATTTCTTTTACCATAGAGCCAAACGCCGGCTTTTCCCCCGCAGGAGAAATAATGATTGGCGTTTCGTGTAATCCCGGATTTCATGACATTCTGAACAGCAAATCGCGCCGCAAATTTCAGACTATGCCTGTCTTTAGAAAATGGATTCAGGTTTAAACTGTACAGGCTGGTATGGCTATGAGCAATTCTAACAGGAACCTTATGCTTTCGAGCAGCACGCAGCACAAAGACACTAAGGGCGTTGATATGCGAATGAACAATTTTGTATTCCGGGTGCTTGCTGAAGAAATTATCGAGGGATTTCAAATATGGTGACAGCTGATGCAACCTGATCTTGGGCATTCTGTAAATCTTGCCACCCAGGGCTTCAATCTCGTCATCGAAAACACCTCTTTCTTCGCGATGAAGCATAAAATCAAACTGAACCCTGCTGCGATCAATATTACGGTAGTAGTTCATGATCATGGTTTCAGCGCCTCCTCGATTCATGATTGTTAATACCTGTAATATCCTGATGGGTTCAGTCATTCTACTCAATACTGTTAGGATTATTTGTTGATCAGCTGTTTAAACAATGCCTCATATTTATTTATGATAATATCGCTGTGAAATTTCTTCATAACACTGCTACGGATTGCTTCTGGTTCAAAATGATAGTCCTTATAGATGCTGTTAAGCTTTTCCACATATTCATCTTCAGTATCTACAATATAGCCGTTAATACCCTCCTCAATAATTTCTATCAATCCGCCTGGCGCAGGGTAAGCTACAATTGGGGTGCCAACAGCAGCGCTTTCAAGCACCGCATTAGGGAATCCTTCGGTATAAGAACCCAACAAGAAGACGTGGCTATCTGTCAGGTACTTGTCTACTTCCGAAGTAAACTCGATATAGGTAATCTTATTTCTAAGCCCTTCGGATTCAATCAGTCCGAGGATTTTATCCCGGTCCGAACCATTGCCGATTATGGTATAATGATATGGAAAATCTAATCGCTTGAGAATACTAATCAAACGCTCATGGCCCTTTTCGGCAGAGATCCTTCCAATGGTGATCAGTTTCATTTCAGAACGATCAGCGATAGTTGATTTTAGCTTGAAACTATCGGTAATCGGATTATGAATTATAGTTATTTTATCATAATCAAACCTATAGGTTGTTTTGATATCCTCTACCATATGATCGGACTGGCAAATTACGGCATCCACATATTTGAAACGATGTTTAGACATCCACATAAAGGGGTTGAACTTAACATTGGCATGTTCCCGCATCACGCTCAACACTGTCACTTCTCTGGCTACAAATTTAATTTTTGGAAATACCCAGGACAGGTAAGCGCCCATAGTATTGAGATGGCCAACTGCAGTAATGACCACATCTGGTTTCTCCCGGCGAAGGAATTTATAGAAATCGATAAATCCATGCAGTATCCTGTCCTTTCCGAAGAAAGTAGTGGACAGGCCGGTAAGATCATAAGCGACATCTTTTTCATGACCAAATATCACAAAAGACACCTTAAAAGTCGTCCGGTCAATATTCCTGGCCAGAAAAGACAGCACACGTTCAGCGCCTCCGGGAAGGAGGTTAGCAGAGGCTATGACCAGATGTATCTTTTCTTTACTCATTTAACCTTGACTTTGTTCCAATTTATAACATTTGAATTCTTCCAATGAAAACCGGAGACCATTGTAAAAACCGTCTAAAAACACGGCCAGCTATAAAATCGGGCTTAAAGATAATTATTGTTTTCCGATCATTTGATAGCCGCTAATCTAAGTCGATAATTTATAAATACTGGCTTTCAGACTATCTTTTCGGACTAGCTGTTAAATAATTCAGATAATCTGGTTTGGAATTCAACTTGCATATAATAATCTCAATATGGAAATGGAAAAATGTCTAATTTAGCCCAGCCTGTTAAAAGGAAAGACTAGGAGTTCGATAAGCTTACAGACCATTCATTTTATGTATTTATGAAAGAGTATAAACGATTAAAAAATCCTATAATATTCATCGGTACTGGAAGGTCTGGAACTACCATAATTTCTGAAATGGTTAGTCGGCATCGTGATTTGGCATATGTCAGTAATTATAGTGAAAAACGTCCTTCAAATGTATCTGTCAATGTAGCCAGGCGATTATTCGACAATAGGTTTTATAGAATATTCGGACAAAAAAAGCAGCTCAATAAAGTTTCACTCATAAATAAATTTGCTTTTAAACCCAGTGAAGCATACAGGATGTGGGAATATCTAAGCGGTAATGAAATAAATTTTTCAAGAGATTTTTTGATTGATAAACCCATCACCGAAGAAAGGATAGATTTTATAAGGAGCTATTTTGATTCAATGGTAAAATTTCAAAACAGAAAACGATTAGTGTTCAAAATAACCGGCCCTTCGCGAATCACGTATCTGTCCAAAATTTTCCCGGACGCCATTTTTATTCACCTTAAAAGAAGTTATATCCCAACGATAGCGTCGTTTTTAAAAATTGATTTTTGGAAAACAAGAGGCGCTCATAAATTATGGTGGACGGGTGTTTACTCTGATGAAGAAAAAAAATGGGTATCCGAAAATGCGAATAACGAGGCCTTAGTTACGGCCTTTCAATTAAAAAAACTCAATGATATCGCCGAGCTTGAAGTAAAAAAAGTTCAACCAAATTATCTTGAAGTTCATTATGAGCAATTCGTTCAAGATCCGGAAGAAGAAATCAATCGGATTATAGAATTTACAGCCCTTGCTTCATTCGACGTAAAAAAGCAATTGGAAGACATAAAAATATTCAATAGAAATAAGAAGGATTCAGAGTATTTCAATGAATCTGATCTGAAGGAAATTTATAAGATTTTAGAGGGGTAATAATGCACATGGTATTTTATCTGTTTGAGCAGATAAACTAATGAACCCAACTACGTTCAAGTCTCAAGCTCAGAAGTTTTATCAAACCCAGCAGTGCTGTTATTTATACTTATTTTGAAAACCTGCCACTATAATTATTAAGAAAGACTTTAAGCAGATTTCTTGTTAGACAAAAAGATATTGGCGTACAGCAGGCTGTCGAAAAATGCCACTGCTATAAGCATCGATCGGTTAAAATAAATACGGCTTGTTACAAGTCCTTCGAATACAATTAAAATGATAAAGATCAAGTAGTAGAATTGATCATGTTTAAACGAAAGTTTAAAGCCATAAACGATATAAAGCAAATATAAAATCAGGGCTAAAACCCCAAAATTAACCGCCAAATACAAATAATAATTATGTGTACTTAAGGAGTTGAATTTTTTATCAGAACTATATCCGGTTCCATGACCCATGGGTTTATCCTTAAAATCATTCCAGTATTTGATCAATAATGCGCCTCTACCACCAAACTGAACGTCTTCCGATGTAAAATTTTGATCTGATTCTCCTATTAAAAGATCAAGACGTTCACCCGCTGCACCTCGTGTAAATGCAGGAAAGTTTTCCTTAATAACACCTGCGAAGAAAACCAGTCCGACGTACAATCCGGCAAAAAGGAAGGCCAGTTTAAAAAAGCTGATAAAAAGTTTGGAGGGATTGACCTTGAATTTAGTGTCCCAGTTGTTTACAGCTCCGAAAATTAATATAAGTATTACCGAGACTATACCGCTTCGTGACATGGTTAAGAAAACCGTAACTACCATAAGGACTATAATCAGTAACCTTTTGGTTTTTAAGCGATGTAAAAATACCAAAATGCCAAGCGCCAAAAACTTCATCGAGGAGGCTGCCTGATTGGGGTTTTCACCGAAACCTCCTTTTCTGACCAAATCAACAAGCTTAACATCATATTTAGGCAGGCCTATAAAGAAATCATACCATACACTGCCAGCAAGAATTATAAAGGACAGGAACACCACCATAAAGGTCAGTTTATTGCTCTCTGTCCTGAAGAATTGAACTAAAAACAAATAGAGTAGGATAGTAAAGAGACTCAATACAATTTCCTCGAGTAAAACTTCCTGTGAAGCCATTGAAAATGCCGAATAAACGATTGCGAATAATAGTACAGCAATGAAAAATTTAGAGGAATGGGTCTGAAATATATCCAGGACTTTTACCGGTGGGTATTTAAGGATGGCCAGTACCAAAAACAATGGGATAAGGAATTCGGCCGGTGGAACCGGAATAATATCTATCCTATATAAAAATATGTCCGCAAAGGATGCAAATAGGATAATTAAGACTGCAATAATATATTTCATATGAACCTTGCGGTTGAACTATTATTTAAATTTTGCTTTTATTAGTCCGTATATTCTTTTGACCAAATCTTTAAATCCTTTGCTAAAAAACGCCAAAACTGAAAAGTATATGACTGAAAACAGCAAGCCTGCTTTTAGCATATTAACTAACATGAGCAGCAAATTAGGACTTTTATCGATGTCTACAGAACCTGTAATGAAATAATAAATGGCACAGGTCAGTGCTAAATAGAAAATATGAAGCCCAAAGCCCTTCCAATATATCCAATGACTTATCCTGAAACCATACTCAAACATATAATACGGTCGCCATATCATGCTTATCAGGAACTGACTGATTAAGGTGCCCAGGAACACACCTACAACGCCATATTTTATAACAAAGATTATAGATAAGCCCAGGTTAATTACACTTTGAGCAACGGGTGACCATGTATCTGCATATAGTCCATAAGCTTGTTTAAAACTATCTACAGGCTGCCTTACCTGGAGCATAAAGAAAATGGCAATGAGTATTAACAGTATATAATGGGAGAGCAAATATTTTTCACCCAGCCAGATACTGATAAAACTATCGAAACTCACATAGAGCAAAACAGATGAGCAACCGGCTAAAAAGAAGCGCAGTGCCATAAACTCCCAAAACACCTTTAGCATGTTTTTAAGATCATTCTCGGCAACCAGGTTCCCAAC